>CAYPVD010000064.1:0-13799 GCA_964414055.1 uncultured Fibrobacteraceae bacterium | reverse complement strand
GGACCTGAGCGCCGCCTGTCGTTTCTACTGCGACCGGGAGCTGACCGGCGCCCACAACGCCCTGGCCGATGTCAACGCCACCCTGGACGTGCTCGACGCCCAGCTTGCGCGCTACCAGGAGCTGCCGCGCGACCTGGACGAACTGCACCGCTTCTGCAACCCGGACGAGGGCAAGTATCTGGACCGCGGACGTAAGCTGATCTGGACCGACGACGGCCAGGCCATGTTCACCTTCGGGAAATACAACAACCGCACCCTGCAGGAGGTCTGCGCGCTGCCGGACGGCCGCGGCTACCTGGAGTGGATCCTGGGCAAGGATTTCGGCGAGGATCTCAAGGCCATCCTGCGGGAGGCTCTTGACGGCGTGTTTCCCAAGCGGGAAGGATGAGCCCATGACCGAGGATCTGTTCGGTAACGGTGGAGCGAAACCGCCCGGTGAAGGCGGGCAGTTTCCCCCTGTCGACGAGGATCATGTGCCCCAGTTCGAAGACACTCCCTTGACCCGGGGCGAGTACATCGCCGCCCTGGCCCACTTCTACCGTGCCGAGATGCACCGCGCCCTGGTCTGGCGCACGCGCCTGGACACAACCACCAACTGGGCCATCGTGGCGACCCTGGCCATCCTGACCGCCAGCCTCAACAATCCCGGCTACGCCACCGAATCCATCATCCTCGGGATGTTCGCCAACGTGGTTTTCCTGGCCATCGAGGCCCGGCGTTTCCGTTTCTTCGACGTCTGGCGCGCCCGGGTCCGCATGATGGAGGAGAACTTCTACGGCGGGATCCTGCGCCGCGACCAGGTCAGCGCCCAGGACAGATGGGGTTCGCTGGTGGCGGACGATCTGTTGCGCCCGCGCTTTCACATGACGCGCCTGCAGGCCTTCCGCGCGCGCTTGATGCGCAACTTCCGCTTCATTTTCCTGTTCCTGCTGGTGGCCTATGTCGGGCACCGCATCCTGCCCCTGGCCCCGGACAAGATCATGGTGGGGGTGTCGTCCATACCGCCCTGGTTCCCTGATCTCGTGGTGGCCCTTCTGTATCTGTTCCTGGTTTTGATCATGATCTTCACGCCCCGGGTGGAGGCGCCGGAGGTGGCCTACTGGCCCAATCCCGAGCATCCGGGGGAAGACGTGCCGAGCCTCGATGTATGATCCACGTTGGCATGCTGGGGAGACGTATCGATGAACGGTGAAGGACGCGACAACCAGGGAACAGACAGCTGGCGCCGGGTACGTTTCGATGTCCTGGAGCAGATCGACAAGTTGCCCAGTCTCAACACGGTCATCCATGAATTTCTGGCCCTGTCACAGCAGGAATACTTCACGGCGGCCGATTTCGAGGCGGTCATCAGCAAGGACCAGGCCCTGGTGGCAAGGGTTCTCAAGGTGGCCAACAGCGGACTGTACGGACGGTCCCGCTCGGTTCCTTCCATTGCCGAAGCCGTGGTGCTCATCGGACTGGACAACCTGAAGCGGATCGTCTACGCCGTCAGCACCGAGGGGCTGACCAAGCGGGAGCTGAAGCATTACGACTTCCACGGTGACGGCGGGTTCTGGATGCACAGCATGGCCGTGGGTTTGACGGCCCGGCTGTTCGCCGAGGCGGCCCCGCAGGCGGCCCTGCGGGGGGAAGAAGCCTTCGTGGCCGGCCTGCTGCACGATGTGGCCAAGCTGATCATCGATGATTTCCTGCCCGGGGACGTCCGCGGACCGGTGGATCTTCAGGCGGAGACGGCCGCCGTCGGCCTGAACCACGCCGAGCTGGCCGAGTACATGCTCAAGCAATGGAACCTGCCGCCGACCATCACGGACGCGGTGCGGCACCACCACGACCAGCCCGGCACGGGAACCGGCAACGAGGGCGGGATCCTGCTGGGGTTGGCCGAAGATGTCTGCGACCTGTGGGGCGTGGGGCGCGAACCCGCGGTGGACCTGAGCCGGGAAACCCCCGTCGAGCCGTTCATGCCCGCGATGGAGCTGATCGGACTGGAAGAGGCCCAGTGGGACGACCTGGTCTGGGACATCCGCCAGCAGCTGGCCGGTGTGGAAGACCTGTATCACCTGAGTAAATGAAGCCGCGAGCCATGGAAAGGACCCCCTTGCAGCCCCCAGCACGCTCCGACCTCGAGGCCGCCCTGGCTGCCGTGCCCTCGGCTCCCCTGGCACCGCGGACCCATGAAAGACTGGGCGATGCCTGGAGCGGTTTGCAGCGATCCCAACCGGCCGCGGCCTGTTATCGCACGGCCATGGCCCTGGGTGGAGAATCACCGCTCCTGGTGCGGAAGCTGGCCAGGGCCGTCGAGCTGTGTGCGGGGGCCTCGTCGGCACCCCTTGCCGATCGGGACCACAACCGCTGCTATCGCATGGCATCGCTGGCGACGTTCCTGACCGGAATCTGCGGCCGTGAAGATTTCCAGCTGCTGGATGTAGGCGGTGGCGATGGACTCCTGTCCCTGTACCTGCCGCACGCCGGTTACCGGCTGGCGGAGCCCGACATCAACGGGTTGCGGGGCGAGGCCCTGCCGTTTCCCTCCGGGAGCGTCGATGTGGTGTGCGCCTGCCACGTGCTGGAGCATGTCCCGCCCGAGGCGCGCTTCGATTTCCTGGACGCCCTGCGGGACCGTGCCCGGGAGCACCTGGTGCTCCTGAATCCGTTCCATGTGCCGGGCAGTGGTTACCGGGAAAGGCTGCAGACGGTCGTCGACCTGACCGGCGCCGGCTGGGCCCGCGAGCACCTGGCCTGCGGACTGCCGGAAACAGGGTTGATCCGCGAGTATGCCGAGTCGCGCGGGCTCACCTTCACCATGGAACCCAACGGCGCCATGCCGACGGCGTTCCTGGCCAACCTCGTGAGCCACTATGCGCGGAAGGCGGGCTGTGAGGGTGACCTGGCGCGGATCAACCGCTACCTCAACTCCCTGGATCCCGCGGCCATGACCAACCCCCGCCTGCCGGCGGCCATGCTGGTGCATTTTCCCCTTGTCTGAGTGATCAATGGAGAAGGACGGGTTTCACCTGGCCGGTGCCCGCCCGAGACTGCGCCACAGCGAAACCAGGAACACCCCCAGGCTGACTCCCATTCCCGTGTGGATCACGGCGTAGGAATCCGGCAGGGAACGCTCGTCGGTTGTCATGATGTGGATAGCTCCGGACTGGGGTGGAGTGGTTGGTGACATGGTAGTCCCGGCCCCGGTTCAGGCAACCGGGAAATCATCGGTGCGATCGACGGCGTCCTGCACCACCAGACCGGCCAGCATCATGCCGAAGATGGCGGTGATGTGCACGGCCGAGCCGTTGATGATCTTCCGGGCCGCACTCCGGTCCCTGTGCTTGTCGCCTTCGTCGGGAGTGAAATCCGGGCGGTAGCATCCGGACGCGCCGCCGTCGGTGTCGGGATCGGCGACCGGGGGGATGACCTCGGGCGAGAAGACCGTCTGGAAGTCCCCCTCGAAACCGGCCTCTCGCAGCTTGCGGCGCACCACGCGGGCCAGGGGGCAGCCGGCGGTTTCCCAGATGGAGGCGGTGCGGATGCGGGTGGGGTCCAGCTTGGAGGCTGCGCCCATGGACGAGTACAGGGTGATGCCGGCGGCGCGGGTGCGCATGATGAGGTGGACCTTGTCGTTGATGCTGTCGATGCAGTCGAGCACGTAGTCGAAATCATCCCAGGCGAAGGAGTCGGCGGTTGCCGGCTCGTAGGCCCGCTGCAGGGGGGTCAGCTTGCATCGGGGGTTCAGATCGGCCAGGCGGGAGGCCAGTTCGGTGGTCTTGGGGCGGCCGACGTTGCCGCTGGTGGCCTGGACCTGGCGGTTCACGTTGGTGATGCAGACCACGTCGTTGTCCACCAGGGTCAGATGGCCGACGCCGCTGCGCACCAGCGCCTCGGCGGCCCAGCTGCCGACACCGCCCAGGCCGAAGACCGCCACGCGGCTGCGCTGGAGGAGTTCCAGGGCGGCCGCCCCGGTCAGCAGTCGAAGGCGGTGAAATACGGGCTTGTCGGTCATGACGCCTCGCCGGATGAATGGTTTACGGGTCATGGTAACCCATCCCCGGACCGGCTTCCACACCCGAACCCTTGACAATCATTGAGAAACATCGATCATAGCAACCGGACGAAAACAATCGTTGATCAGTGAGCGGGGGACAGGTCCTGCGGGACCGAGGTTCAAAGACCGAAAGGGGAGCAAATGCTCAAGGAATTCAAGGAATTTGCCATGCGCGGCAACGTGGTGGACATGGCCGTGGGTATCGTCATCGGCGCGGCCTTCGGGACCATCATCAAGTCCCTGGTGGCCGACGTGATCATGCCGCCCATCGGCCTGCTGCTGGGCGGAGTCGATTTCAGCAACCTGTTCATCGTGCTCAAGGAAGGCGCCGATGGAGTCGGCTCCTTCGCCTCCCTGGCCGACGCCAAGGCCGCCGGCGCGGTGACGCTGAACTACGGCGTGTTCATCAACACGATCATCAGTTTCATCATCGTGGCGTTCGCCATCTTCATGGTGGTCAAGGCCATGAATGCGGCCAAGAAGAAGGAAGAAGAGGCGCCCGCGGCGGCACCCACCACCAAGAAGTGCCCCAAGTGCCTGAGCGAGATTCCCATCGACGCCACCAGGTGCGCCTTCTGCACCTCGGACGTGTAACAGGTTCACGGGCTGGATTGTCGAGCGGCGGCCGCCCTGCGGGGCGGCCGTCTTGTCACAGGTATTTCTTCCGCCTGAAGAACGCGACCATCACCACGGTCAGGATCAGGCTCATGAGCCAGAAGAGCGGATAAGCCCATTTCCACGTCAGCTCAGGCATGAACCTGAAGTTCATGCCGTAAACCCCGGTGATGAACGTCAACGGCACAAAGATGGTGGCCGCCACCGTCAACACCTTCATGACCTCGTTCATGCGGTTGCTCAGACTGGACAGGTACAGGTCCTGCAGGCCCGACAGCATGTCCCGGTAGGTGTCGATCTCCTCGGCGGCTTGGATGACGTGGCCGTAGAGGTTGTGGAGGAAGGGAACCGTCTCGGGGGCGATCAGCTCGTCCTCCAGCAGCTCCACCTTTTCCCCGGCCATCTCCAGGATCTGGAAGTAGCGGTCCAACAAGGTGTCCAGCAGGGCGTAGGCCAGGCAGTCGGCAAGATCGGTGAAGGTGCGTTCCTCGAGATGGTCGGCATCGAAATCCATGATGGAGATGGAAACGGACGACGGTGGCACGGTGGATCCTCCTGGGCATGGGTCGGCGCGGATCATATCACGAAGCGGATGATCGCCGACAATGGAGATTGGCCGCGGCCCGCCAGAGGACTATCTTGCAGCCATCATGCACGAAATGTCGTTGATCACCAATATTCTCACCATAGCCGCCGAACGGGCGGCCCAGGCCGGCGACCCTGTGATCACAGCCATCGAGATCGAGGTCGGTCTGCTGGCGGCGGTGGAGATCCCTGCCCTGCGGTTCTGTTTCCTGGCGGCGCGGGAGCACACGGTGGGTCCGCAGGCGGATCTGGTGATCCACGAGATCCCCGGCCGCGGCGTGTGTCCGGAGTGCGGCGAGGAATCCCCGGCGGACTTCTTCGCCGCCGTGTGCCCGGTCTGCGGCCAGGGTGTGCTGACCATCACCCAGGGCAGGGAGCTGAAGGTCCGTTCCATCCAGGTCGCGACGGACTAAGGCGGATTCTCCTAATCCGGTTTCCCTTTCGAGCAAAGTCTGATATCATTAATCCAAATCAAACATCATGTCCTGGAGGGAGTGCCCATGCCTCGCTGCGCCCGGATGATCTCGGTCAATTCATTGGTTCCCCTTATATTGCTGGTTCTCGGCCTGGCGGTTGTGGCCGCATCCGCGACCACGAACCTACCCTCGGTCACCCCCAGCGGCATCCTGGTGGACAGGGCTCTGCCCCTGGCCCATCTGGACCAACTTGACGGTTCCGCCGATGCTCCCGTGGCGGGTTTTCACCGCTGGCGCCAGGTGATCTGGGAGTTGCGCGAATCCAGCGAGGATCCTGCCCGGTGGCCCGATCCCTTGGCCGTGCAGCCGACAGCCCTCAAGATCGCCGGGACCACGGTGCCCCTGGGTCTGGTCCATGCCGCCTATGATCGGCTGGACGAGGACGGCACCCTCGCTGTGGGCGAGGTCTTCGCCGCCGCCGCCCTGCGCGAGGCCATCTATGAGGGGGCGAGCGTGGACTTCCTGCTGGATGACCGCTGGCTGCTGGACTTCGGACCGGGAACCGTCAAGGCCCTGCGCCTGGATCCGGGCGACGGGGACGGCATGCGCCCGCTGATTCCCGGCCACCCCCTGCCCGCCCACTATACCGTCACGGGTTCGGCGATCCTCAGGCTGGAGGCCGACCTGAGCGACGGCCGCACCTTGCATGCGGCGACGGAGCTGGAAGTCAAGCGGCTGGATACGCCCGATCCCACCGAGACCTGGCAGATCACCGCCACCGAGAGCTACGGCGGGGAGTACGGCACGGGCCAGGCCTACGTCTACCTTTCGGACCGGCACACCGTCCTGACCGACCCCGTAGTGGTTTCCGAAGGGTTCGATCTGGACAACACCATGGACTGGCCGGTGCTGTACGACCTGCTCAACCAACAGAACCTCATCGAGGATCTGCGCGCCGCCGGTTTCGATGCCGTGGTGCTGGATTTCACCGAGGCTACCGACCCCATCCAGCGCAACGCCTTCGTGCTGACGGCGCTGCTCCAGCAGGTGCGCGAGGTCATCGGTCCTGATCGCACCATGACCCTCATCGGCGCCAGCATGGGCGGTCTGGTGACGCGCAGCGCCCTGCTGTGGTCCGAGCAGCAGGGGATCGCCCACCAGGTGCGCACCTGGGTCTCGTTCGACTCGCCCCAGAAGGGGGCCAACATTCCCTTGGGGCTGCAGGATTGGCTATACTTCTTCAAGGATGAATCGGCCGACGCGGCCTACCTGCTGTCCCGCCTGGACACGCCGGCGGCCAAGCAGATGCTGCTGTACCATCACACCAACCCCGCCCTCTCCCCGCCGGGGCCGGCACCCGAGTTCGACGCCTTCTACGGTCAGCTGGCAGATCTGGGGGACTGGCCGGTCCTGCCGTACAAGGTCTCCATCGTCAATGGCAGCGGTCAACAGGAGGACCAGGGGTTCGCGCCGGGAGATCAGCTCATCGAATACGAGTACCGCAGCTTCCTGGTGGACATCGACGGCAACATCTGGGCCGTCCCCGACGGGGGCAGCCAGCTGATCTTCAAGGGGATGATCGAGAAGATCTGGCCCCTGCCCGACCGCTACAAGAAGATCACCGTGACCGACACCCTGCCCTGGGACGGCGCTCCTGGAGGCTACCGCTCCTCCCTGGCCGAGATGGACACCACCGCGGTGGACTACGGCGACATCGTCGCCTTGCACGACAACCATTGCTTCATACCGGTCATCAGCGCCCTGGCCCTCGATGTCACCGATCCGTTCTTCGACATCGCCGGGGCGTCCGACCTGATGAGTTTGACGCCGTTCGACGAGGTCCACTACCCCGCCGAGAACCAGGAGCACGTGACCATCACCGCCGAAAGCAAGCCGTGGTTCATGAGCGCCGTGTTCAGGGGCGTCTCGGGCGTGACCGACAGGCCGGCGCAGCTCCGATCGCTGGTCCGGTTCCATGCACCGTACCCCAACCCCTTCAACCCGCGGACCCTGCTGACGGCCGAGCTGACGACCGATGGCCCGGTGAAGCTGGAGATCTTCGATCTCAGGGGCAGGAGGGTCGTGACCCTGGCCCGGGGAGAAGAGGTCACCGCGGGCACGCATCAGTGGTTGTGGGATGGCCGCGGGGATGACGGCAGGCAGGTGGCGGCGGGCATCTATCAGGCGCGTCTGAGCAGCCTGGGCGAGGTGAAGACACGCACCCTGACTCTCGTCAAGTGACCGGTGCCTCCGGCTCTTCCAGGTTATCGGGGATGATCAGGGTGAACGTCGTTCCCTCGTCCTCGGTGGAAGTGAAGCCGACCTCGCCCTGGAGATACTTCTCGCCCAGCAGCTTGATGCTGTAGGTGCCCAGCCCGCGTCCGGATCCCTTGGTGGAGAAGGAGCGCTGGAACACCTGGTGCTTCACCTCATCGGTCATCACCGCCGGGTTGTGGACCCAGAAGCGGGTTTCGGTTCCCTCGTGCCGACAGCCCAGGGTGACGGTGTCCCCGGGGCCCGACGCTTCCAGGGCGTTTTTCAGCAGGTTGCCCAGGACGCGTGACAGCAAGGCCGCGCCGGTGCGCAACTCGTGACTTTCGCCTTCCCGGTCCAGAACGATCTTCTTGCCCATGGCGCAGTCCATGTTGCGGTGGTTGTTGGCCACGCTGGCCAGGATCTCGAAGGCTGAAACATTCTCGACGGTGAATTTCAGCCGGTTCCTTTCCGCCTGGAAAAGTTCCTGCTGGGCCCGGATCTCGCTGATGAGCTGAGCCGCCAGTTCCCTGGACAAGGGGGCCAGCTCCTGGAGTTCCTCGCAGGTCACGGCCTCGGCGGCCAGGACGGCCACGCCCTGGATGTTGCCGGCGGTGTTCATGATGTCGTGGAAGAACGTGCGTTCGAGAATCTCGCGCCGCTTCTCGTCGGCGATGTTCTCCATGGCGATGATGGTGTAGGAACAGCCCTTGTACTCGAACGGGGAAGCCTTGATGCGCAGGTCCAGGGGGTCGCTGTCCACGGGGGTCATGATGCGGCATTCCCTGGTCACGGTGCGGCCCTTCTGGGCCGCCAGGATGGCTGCGACCGCGCCGCAAAAACGACAGGACACGGTTGTTCCACAGCCCAGCTCGTTTTCCCAGGCGTGCACGCAGTTGACCATTTCCCCCGGGCGTGTGCCGAGCAGGGAATCCAGGTTCCCGTTCCCGTAGGCATTGGTCAGGAGACTGTTGGCGTAGATGATGTGACGGTTCTCGTCCAGGATGGCCACCATCAGCGGCATAGCTTCCAGCAGGCCCGTCAGCAGATCATCCGCGGCCAGCAGCGCGTGGGACGCGATGATGTTTTCGGTGCGGCTGCGCTCGCCCTTGGCGAATTGCGACTCGCCCACAATGATGCCTTCCATCCCTTACTCCTTCTTCGAAGGACATCTACCCGGTTGCCTTGGTGTATTCGGCGCGAAGATCGGCGGGCTTTAGCGCAGGAAAAGCAGGGCGCCGCCGGTGACCGCAAACCGGTGTCCGGCGATGGTGAAGAATACGCTCGTCCAGGAGAAGATCAGCGCCGCGAGCAGCGCCATGAATTCGCCGTAGTGTGCCGGATGAAGAGCCAAGAAGCCTCCGGGGATCAAGTATTGGCCGGTACCTGCCGAAATATCCCTTGCAGTGGTGTGTGGCCAGAAGATAAAGGAAATAATCATGTCGAGATTGCTGGCTTTGATCGGTTCGGGAATAGGCAGCGCCATCGGCTGGTGGCTGGGTGCGCGGTTCGGCCTGATGACGGCGTTCATGCTGAGCACCGTAGGCGCCGGTGTGGGCCTCTACTACGGGGCCAAGTTCGCCCGGGAGATGCTGCCCTGAGTTTCTGCGTCCTGGACCCCTGATCCCGTATCACCGATAATTGCACCATGAGTCTCAGCCGCCTATCCAGCCTGCGTCGCCTGCGCTTCCGGTTCCTCCAGTCCTATCACACGGTGATGGTGCTGCTGGCGGTCCTGGTGGGGCTGCTCGGCGGTCTGTGCGCCGTGGGCTTCCGCAAGTTCATCCGCTTCGTGGAGATGTCGGTCTGGCACCAGGAGGCCTTCACCCTGGCCGGGGTGAGGGCCCACGCCCCCTGGGAGGTCGTGCTGGTGCCGGCGCTGGGCGGTTTGATCGTCGGGCTGATCATCTACTACTTCGCCCGCGAGGCCAAGGGGCACGGCGTGCCCGAGGTCATGGAGGCGGTCATGCTGCGCGGGGGCCGGATCCGGGCGCGGGTCCTGCCGGCCAAGCTGATCGCCTCGGGCATATGCATCGGCACCGGAGGCTCGGTGGGTCGCGAGGGTCCCATCGTGCAGATCGGCTCGGCGCTGGGTTCGAGCATCGGGCAGCTCATGAACCTGGGCGAACGCCGCCTGCGCACCCTGGTGGGGTGCGGCGCGGCCGCCGGAATCGCCGCGACCTTTAACGCCCCCATCGCCGGGGCCCTGTTCGCAGCCGAGGTGATCCTGGGCGATTTCGCCCCCACCCAGCTGACCCCCATCGTGATCTCCTCTGTGTCCGCCACCGTGGTCAGCCACCACTACTTCGGGGATGTGCCGGCCTTCCTGATTCCCAAGTACGCCCTGGTGGGATCGGGGGAGCTGGCCATCTACGGGGTCCTGGGCCTGGTGGCGGGGCTCATGGCCGTGCTCTTCACCAAGACGCTCTACGCAGGCGAGGATCTGTTCGATGGCCCGCTGGCGTTTATTCCCCAGCCGTTGCGCACGGCCCTGGGCGGCCTGTTCATCGGCCTGGTGGCCCTGCGCTATCCCGAGATCATGGGGGTGGGCTACGAGGCCATCGAGCAGGCCCTGAACGAGAACTTCCTGCTGGGCACCCTGTTGCTGCTGGCGGTGATCAAGATCCTGTCCGTTTCCCTGACCATCGGATCCGGCGGGTCCGGCGGCATCTTCGCGCCGTCGCTGATGATCGGGGCCATGACCGGCGGGGCGTTGGGTACCGTCGTGCACGGCCTGTGGCCGGCCGCGACGGCATCTTCGGGGGCCTACGCCCTAGTGGGTGCGGGGGCGGTGGTGGCCGCGGCGACCCATGCGCCGCTGACCGCGTTCATGATCATTTTCGAGCTGACCAACGACTACAAGATCATCCTGCCGCTGATGATCTCCTGCGTCATCGCCACCATGATCGCGGCGCGCCTGAGCGACGAGTCCATATATACGGCCAAGCTGTTGCGCCGGGGTCTGGACCTGTTCCGGGGCCGCAGCCTCAACGTCCTGAGCCACCTGAAGGTCAGGGACGTGATGCGCAAACCCGAGGGCCGCGCCTCGGCCCGTACACCGCTGCTCGAGTTGCTGTCCCTGTTCATGGTCAACCGCTACAACTCCATCTTCGTGGTCGGCCCGGACGACAACCTCGAGGGGATCATCACCTTCGACGACCTGCGGCCCTTCCTGGGGACGCCGGGCCAAGTGGAGCGTGTGATCATCGCCTATGACGTCATGCACACCTCCGGCTATCCCACCGTCGGCCCCGACGACGGTCTGGACGAGGTGATGCGCCAGCTTGGGCGCTACCGCTACGAGGTGCCGGTGGTGACGGACGGCAAGCTGGTGGGGACCATCCTGGCCGAGGACGTCATCGATCATTACAACGAGGAGATGTTCAAGCGGGAGATGGCTTCCAGCATGGCCACGTCCCTGGAGGACACGGGCCGGTTCACGCCCATGCCCGGCGTGGCGGGGGTGAGCCTGGCGGAGATACCCGTTCCCTCGGCGTTCGTGGGCAGCAGCTGCGCCGAGCTGGACCTGCGCAACACCTACGGCGTGACCGTGCTGCTGGTCAAGCGGGAGACGGGACTGGATACCCTCGGCGCCGGCCGCACGCCGGACGCAAGCTATGTCTTCAGCAACGAGGATATCCTGCTGGTCATGGGTAGTCCGGAGAGTCTGGCCAAGTTGCAGCGATTGCTGTGAGAAAGTGAGGCGGTCGTGACCGAAACCATCCGCATCTTCGTCACCGGAGGCACCTTCGACAAGGAGTACAACGAGCGCGACGGCTCGCTGTACTTCAAGGACACCCATCTGCACGACGTGCTGAAGCTGGGGCGCTGCCTGGTGCCGGTGGAGGTGCGTACCCTGATGATGGTCGACAGCCTGGAGATGAACGACGAGGACCGGGAGGCCGTGCTCGCCCAGTGCCGCAAGTGTCCTCGCGAGCGCATCCTGGTCACCCATGGGACCGACACCATGGAGGTCACGGCGCGCCTGCTGGGCGAGAACATCACCGACAAGACCATCGTGCTGACCGGGGCCATGATCCCCTACGCCTTCGGCAGCAGCGATGGCCTGTTCAACCTGGGCAGCGCCCTGGCCTTCGTGCAGAGCCTGCCCCACGGGGTGTACATCGCCATGAACGGGCGTTGTTTCCCCTGGGACAACGTGCGCAAGAACCGCAGTGCAGGCGTGTTCGAGGAGCTGGAGTAGGGGTCTGTCCCCCTATTCCAGCGGCCCCACTTCCTGTTCCACTTCCTCCAGAACCTCGCAGGAGCTCAACAGGTCCCGCATGGCCGTGTGATCGTTGTGCAGCGGCCGGTCGATCTCCAGGAAATCCACGTGACGGCGGACGACCTCGTGAGCCTTGGTCACGCCCCGGCCCTTGGTGAACTCGCGGAATTCCAGGGCCTGGGCGGCGGCCATCATCTCGATGCCCAGCACCCCGCACGCGTTCTCAACGATCTGCTTGTTCTTCAGCGCCGTGTTCATGCCCATGGACACGAAGTCCTCCTGGTCGGCCGCTGCGGGAATCGACTGCACCGCAGCGGGTGCGCACAGGATGCGCTGCTCGACGATCAGGGAGTCGGCAGTGTACTGGCTGAGCATCATGCCGCTGAACATGCCCGCGCCCTTGGTCAGGAAGGCCGGCAGGCCCACGCTCAGGTTGGGGTTCAGCAGGCGGTTCAGGCGGCGTTCGCTCAGGACGCAGACCATGGTCATGGCCGCGCCCGCGCCCTCCATGGGCAGGGACACCGGGGTGCCCTGGAAGTTGGCCCCGGTCAGGGTCAGATCCTCGGCGGGGAAGAAGATGGGGTTGTCGCCGACGCCGTTGAGCTCGGTCTCGACCTGGCTGCGGGCCCAGCGCACGGCGTCGTGGGCGGCGCCGATCACCTGGGGCGACGAGCGCATGGAATAGGCGTCCTGCACCTTGGTGGTCATGCGGCCGGTGACCAGGTCGCTGCCGTCGATGCACTTGCGGATGGCCTCGGCGCTGCGCACCGCCCCGGCGAACCCGCGCACCTCGTGCAGCTTGGAGGTGTAGGGGGTCATGTTGGCCAGCAGGGCCTCCAGGGACATGGCGCAGGCGATCTCGGCCTGCTTCAGCAGGCGGTTCATGTCGTACAGGTGCAGGGCGCTCATGGCCGTCAGCATGTTCGAACCGTTGATGGTCGCCAGGCCGTCGCGGGCCTCCAGGCCGGGGATGGGAATGCCGGCGCGCTTCAGGGCCTCGCCGCCGGGCAGCAGCTCGCCCTTGTAGTAGGCGCGTCCCTCGCCCATCAACAGCTGGGCGATCTGGCTCATGGGGGCCAGGTCGCCGCAGGCGCCCACCGAGCCCTTCTGGCACACGAAGGGCGTCACGCCCTTGTTGAGCATTTCCACCAGGGTCAGGGTGATCTCGGGTCGGCAGCCCGAATGGCCGTGGGCGTGCACGTTGATGCGGCCGCACATGGCTCCGCGCACGTACTCGATGGGGGCGGGCTCGCCGATCCCCGCCGAATGGTTGTAGATGAGATACTTCTGGAAGTCCCGGGTCTGGTCGTCGTCCAGGATCACGTTGCAGAGCTCGCCGATGCCGGTGTTGACCCCGTACATGGTCTCGTGGGCGGCGATCTTGCGTTCGAGCATGGCGCGGCAGGTCTTGATGCGCTCCAGAGCCTCGGGAGCGAGTTTGACCTGCTCGCCGTGACGCGCCACGGCCACGAGTTTCTCGATGGTCAATCCGGATCCGCTGAGTACGACCGTCATTTCTCTTGCCCCCTACAAAGCCCATGGTTTATCCGGTATTTGAGCCGGTTTACCATCAACGGTATGTCCCCGGGAACCGGAGTTCAAGTAGGGGGTTGTGCCTGTGAGATTGTGTCCGGCCTGTTTACTGCAACAGGCCGGACATGCG
>CAYPVD010000063.1:0-13918 GCA_964414055.1 uncultured Fibrobacteraceae bacterium | reverse complement strand
GTTCAGGGCCGCCAGCTTGGCCTCGCACTCGGCGCGCTCGCGGTTGCGCAGCAGGCCTCCGCTCTTGGCCGGCTTGAGCCAGCCCGCCTGTCGGGCCACGGCCAGGGCCTGCTCCTTGTCACCCTTGCCCAGGGCGGCGAGGATCCCGGTCTCCAGACGGGAGAACACCGTGGCGCCCAGCCGGTAGTCCTCGAAGGCCTCCCAGGTCAAGGGCAGCCAGTGCGCGACGATCTCGCGGCCGATCACCGTGGCGTAGGCACGGATCTCCTGCTGGGCGTGCCTGTCCATGCGCAGGGTCAGGAAGTGCAGCAGGTTGTGCAGGTCGATCTTCCAGTAGGCCTCGGTGTAGGTGCACAGGGGCAGATCCTTGCGGGCCTGTTCACGGGCGATGCCCATTTCCAGGCGCCGGTTGTAGACCGCGCGGGCCCGGTC
The DNA here is from genome assembly GCA_964414055.1 of uncultured Fibrobacteraceae bacterium. Classification (GTDB taxonomy): domain Bacteria; phylum Krumholzibacteriota; class Krumholzibacteriia; order LZORAL124-64-63; family LZORAL124-64-63; genus JAHJTW01. Next base: position 13,486 of record CAYPVD010000063.1, on the reverse strand, counting down.
CTGCAGCTCGGCTTCCTCGGCCGAGAGCTGACGGCCCAGTTCCTCGTTCACCAGGCCATCGCTGCCCTGCTTGTTGTCAACCGCCTGCAGCCGCCACCGATCCGGGGCTGTGCGCTGGGCGGCGTCGATGGCCACCGAGTAGCGGGTGCTCGTCTCGTTCACCGAGGCCGTACGGTGGCGGATCCACTGGCGCCAGGCGTCCATGGGCACCCGCACATGGAGCTTGAGGCTGCACATCTCGAAGGGGGTGGTGTGGCGGTGGCGCAGCAGGTAGCGGATCAGGCCGCGGTCGTCGCTGACCTTCCTGGTGCCGGCCCCGTAGCTGACGCGGGCGGCCTGCACGATGGCCGCGTCGTCGCCCATGTAGTCGACGACCCTGACCAGGCCGTCATCAAGGACGGGAAACTTCCGGCCCAGGACCTCGTCCATGGCCGCCACGTGGGGGCGGGCGAGCTTTTCCGGTCTGGTCTCCATGCGGTCTCCGTCAGTCGGTGTTGAAGGCCTTGACTACGGCCCGGGCCACAAGGCCGGGGTCGGCGTGCTCGGGTGTCGTGACGCGCATGCGGTCTTCGGCGGCCATGGCCCGTGCGACGGCGAATTCCGCGCCCTCGTTGCGCGCCCAGGCCCGCCGTGCGATGCCGTTGTTCACGTCCCAGTGCAGCATCATGTGCAGGCGGCGGTCGGCATCCTCCGTGCCGTCGAGCACCATGCCGAAGCCGCCGTTGATGACCTCGCCCCAGCCCACGCCGCCGCCGTTGTGGATGCTGACCCAGGTGGCGCCGCGGAACCCGTCGCCGATGACGTTCTGGATGGCCATGTCGGCGCAGAACATCGACCCGTCGCGGATGTTGCTGGTCTCGCGGTAGGGGCTGTCGGTGCCCGAGACGTCGTGATGGTCGCGGCCCAGGACCACCGGCGCGGAGATCTCGCCGCTGCGCACGGCGGCGTTGAAGGCCGCGGCCATGGCCCGGCGGCCCTCGGCGTCACTGTACAGGATGCGCGCCTGGCTGCCGACGACCAGCTTGTTGGCGCCTGCCTGGCGGATCCAGCGCAGGTTGTCCAGGTACTGCCGGCGGATCTCGGGCGGAGCCGCGGCGGCCAGCTTCTCGGTCACGTCCCCGGCGATGCGGTCGGTGGTCTCCAGGTCGCGGGGATCGCCGCTGGTGCAGACCCAGCGGAAGGGACCGAAGCCGTAGTCGAAGAACATGGGGCCCATGATGTCTTCGACGTAGCTGGGGTAGATGAAACCGCCGCTGCCGGTGGCGATGTCGGCCCCGGCGCGGCTGCATTCGAGCAGGAAGGCGTTGCCGTAATCCCAGAAATGCATGCCCTTGTCCACGCAGCGGCCCACGGCGGCGATGTGGCGGAGCAGGGAGGCCTGGACCCGGGCCTTGAAGGCCTCGGGATCGGCCGCCAGCATGGCGTTGCTCTCCTGGTAGGACATGCCCACGGGGTAGTAGCCCCCGGTGTAGGGGATGTGCAGGCTGGTCTGGTCGCTGCCCAGCTCCACGGTGATGTCGCTGTCGGCCAGGGCCTCCCACAGGTCCACGACGTTGCCCTGGTAGGCCAGGGCGACCGCTTCGCCTGCGACCTTGGCCTTGCGGATACGTTCCAGCAGACCCGGGAGGTCCGTGTGGAGCTCGTCCACCCAGCCCTGATCGAGGCGTTTCCGGGCGGCGGCCGGGTTGATCTCGGCCAGGACCCCGACGCAGCCGGCGATGACCGCGGCCTTGCCCTGGGCCCCGCTCATGCCGCCCAGCCCGCTGCTCACGTAGAGCTTGCCGCGCAGGGGATGTTCGGGATCCCCGCCGTCGCCCAGGTACAGACGGCCGGCGCCCAGGATGGTGATGGTCGTGCCGTGGACGATGCCCTGGGGTCCGATGTACATGAAGCTGCCGGCGGTCATCTGGCCGTAGCTGGTCACGCCCAGGGCCGACAGGCGCAGGTAGTCGTCCCCGCTGCTGTGGTTGGGGATCACCATGCCGTTGCTGACGACGACCCGCGGAGCGTCCGGGTGGGACGGGAACAGGCCCAGGGGGTGGCCGGAGTACATGACCAGGGTCTGCTCGTCGGTCATCTCCGACAGGTACTTCATGGTAAGCAGGTACTGGGCCCAGTTCTGGAAGACGGTGCCGTTGCCCCCGTAGGTGATCAGCTCGTAGGGGTGCTGGGCCACCACGGGGTCCAGGTTGTTCTGGATCATGACCATGATGGCCGCCGCCTGGCGGCTGCGGGCGGGGTAGGCGTCGATGGGCCGGGCGTGCATGGGATAGGTCGGGCGGAAGCGGTGCATGTAGATGCGGCCCCAGCGGGCCAGCTCCGCGGCGAATTCCCCCGCCAGTTCTTCGTGCATGTGCATGGGGAAGTAGCGCAGGGCGTTGGCCACCGCCAGTTCCTTCTCCCGCTCGTCGAGCACCAGGGGGCGCACCGGGGCGCGGCTGATGCCAGGATCCTCGGGGGGAAAAGCAGGCAGCCGCCGGGGGATGCCCGCGGCTATCAGGCGCCTGAATTCCTCGTTGTCGATGTTCTGTCCCGTGTCGTTCACCACCCACCTCCACGTTGGTTGTCGTGTTACCGCCGGAAGATAGCACAAGGAACGTCCGGGGTACAGAATCCGGCGCGGATCCCCTGTTTCTTCGCCGGAAACCGGATCCCGGTTGGGCAAGGAAGCATTTTTGTGCCATAATATAGGAAGGAGGTTCCTTTGCCATGCAGCCGCCCCGCGACGGTTTTCCCCGCGACAAGCCAGCATCCCCGGAACTCGACCTCGAACGCCGGTCCGAGCTCGAGGCGCTGGTGGCGCGGATTTCCCTGTCGTTCGTGGGTTTGGCTCCCACTGAACTGGATCGGGCCATTACCAATGCCCTGGCGGAGATCGGCCGCTTCGTGGGCGCAGACCGGAGCTATGTCTTCCTGTACGATCAGGAGGCAGGGACCGCGTCCAACACCCACGAGTGGTGCGCCGAGGGGATCACGTGCGAGAAGGACAACCTGCAGGACGTGCCCCTGACCGCCTTCCCCTACCTCCTAGACCGCCTGGAAAACGAGGTATTCGTGGACATCCCCACCGTGGCCGAGCTGCCGACCGAGGCGGGAGCCGTGAAGGAGTCGTTCCTGGCCCAGGGCATTCGGTCCCTGGTCCTGGTGTCCATGCGCAGCAGCAGGGGACAGCCCATCGGCTTCGCCGGTTTAGACGCCGTCAGGCAGGAACGTCCCTGGTATTCCACCGATCACCACCTGTTGCAGCTGACCGCCGATCTGATCAGCACCACCCTGGAAAGCCAGGATCTCTGGCAGCGCCTGGCCGATAACGAGGCCAGGAACCGGGCCCTGCTCGACGCCCTCCCCGACACCATGGTGGCATTCAACCGCGAGGGCCGGGTCCTGGAGGTCAGGACATCCCGGTTCGATCCCCATCCGGAAATATCGGAGGAACTCAAGGCCTCGCACATCTCGGAGTTCCTCGGTCCGGCCCAGGCCGGGATCTTCAGGGATGCGGTGGCCCGGGTGGAACAGGGGGAAAACCCGGTTGTGACGGAGTTCGAACTCCAGCAGCGGGGTAAGAAGCTGAGCTTCGAAGTGCGCGTCACTCGCTACCGCGAGGGGGAATACTTGGCCCTGGTCCGGGACATCACCCAGCGCAAGCGGAACGAGAACGCCCTGCGCTCCCTGGTCCTGCAGCTGTGCACGGCCGAGGAAGGCCAGCGCCGGGAACTGGCCCTGCTGCTCCACGACGGCATCGGCCAGGATCTTTCCGCCCTTCACTACCAGATGCAGGCGTGTTTCGAGGGTACTGCTCCTTCCGCGCACCGGTTGAACAAGATGGTCGGGCTGCTGCAGCAGGTCATGGCCAAGACCCAGGATCTGACATTCGATCTGAGCCCGCCCATGCTTTACGAGCTGGGCCTGGGGGCGGCCCTGCAGGCCATGGTGCGCAGGTTCAACCGGGATCAGGCGGGGGACTACTCGCTGACCGTCGTCGGGGACGGTCCCGAGCCGGATTCGACCACGGCCATCCTACTCTACCGCATCACCCGCGAGTTGCTGATCAACGCCGCCAAACATTCGGGGGCCGACCGTGTGGTCGTCAGGCTGGAGAACCGGGCCGAGAACGTGGTGCTGACGGTGTCGGACAACGGGCGGGGTTTCACGGGAGAGGATATGGGTCCCAAGGATGATCTGCGCCGTGGAGGCTTCGGTCTGTTCAGCATCAGGCAGCGGCTGGGCCCCCTGGGGGGGCGGCTGGAAATCGGGAACGGCGAGGGAGCCCGGATCACCATCACCCTGCCCCGGATCGTGACCGGGGACGGGGATCAAACCGGAGGCAAGTCATGAAGATCGTACTGGCCGACGACCACAATCTTGTGATCGAGGGCCTGCGCAAGTGTTTCGACGCCGATCCGGAGTTCGAGATCGTCGGCACGGCGGCCGACGGGGACGAGCTGGTGGCTCTTGTCGACAGGCTCAACCCGGATGTCGCACTGGTGGACATCACCATGCCGGGTCTGAACGGCATCGAGGCCGTCCGCGCCATCAGGAAGAACCCCGCCGTCGATACCCGTTGCGTGATCCTGTCCATGCACCGCGAACGGGAGTTCGTCAACGCCGCGTTCAAGAACGGTGCGCGGGGTTATGTCCTCAAGTCGACGTCCTTTTCCGAGTTGAAGAAGGCAGTCCACACGGTGATGGAAGGCAAGAAGTACGTGGGCAACAAGGTCGCGGACCTGCTGCTCGAGGACATGGGCGAGATCGACGGCGGTTCCCCTTCGCCGTTGAGCAGGCTGACTCCCCGCGAAAGGCAGACCCTGCAGTTGCTGGCCGAGGGCCTGAGCGTCAAGCAGATCGGGACCAAGCTGGGCATCAGCCACAAGACCGTCCACACGTTCCGGGCGTCCCTGATGCAGAAGCTGGAATGCAACAGCGTGGCCGAGCTGACGCGGCTGGCCATCCGCCATGGTTTGACGAATCTGGGCTGAACTACTGGTATTCCATGCCCAGGAAGATGATGCTGAAGATGATGGCGCCCACGGCGATGGGTGCGGTGAAGCGGATCAGCACCCGCCAGACGTCGAACAGCGCCCGGCCGCCTTCGCTCCCCTGCCGGATCTCGTCCCAGGTGTCCCTGGAGGACATGACCCAGCCCGTGAACACGGCGATGAACAGGCCTCCGACCGGCAGCATCCAGTTTGAGGCGAGGTAGTCGAGGGTGTTGAAGATCCCGGCGTGCGACTTGCCCAGCAGCGAAGCTGTGGACAGTGTCCTGTTGGCCCCGAGGCTCAGGGCGTTGAGCAGGCCGAAGACGAAGATGGCCGCACCCATGGTGAAGGTGGCCTGGTGACGGGACCAGCGCAGCTCGTCGATGGCGTAGCTGGAGACCACCTCGAGCAGGCTGATGGTGCTGGTCAGGGCGGCGAACGCCACGAGGATATAGAAGCTGGCGGCGATCCAGCTGCCCCCGGCCATCTTGTAGAACACAGTGGGCACGGTGGTGAACAGGATCCCGGCGCTCTTGGATACGTCCATGTCGAAGGTGAAGATGATGGAGAACATCACGATGCAGGCCAGGATGGCGATGATGGTGTCGATGACCGCGATGGCCACCCCGGCCAGGGGGATGGACTCCTTCTTGCCCATGTAACTGCCGTAGGTCAGGATGGCGCCCATGCCCAGGCTGAGGGTGAAGAACGCGTGGCCTACCGCCTCGAGAATCGAATGGGTCGTCAGCTCGTGGAAATTGGGGCGGAACAGGAAGGCCAGGGCCTTGCCGAATCCCGCGGTGGTGGTGGAGTAGATCGCCAGGGCCACCAGGATCAAAACCAGAATGGGCATCAGAACCCGGGCCACCCGCTCGATGCCAGATTTGACGCCGAAATAGACTCCCCCCACGGTCAGCAGCATGAACAACCCGTTGCCCAGGATCTGGGCGGGCCCGTTGGCTGCGTAGTTTCCGAAGAATGCGTCCAGGGTCCCGGGTTGCCGGGCCAGCGCACCGAGCTGGCCGTTGAGGGCCATCCACGTGTAGCGCAGGGTCCAACCGGCCACGATGGAATAGTAGCTGAGGATCACGAAACCGGCGGCCACGCCGAGAAAGCCGACCCCCATCCAGGCCTTGCCGCCGCGCACGCCGTCGGCCAGCTTCCGGAAGGCGCCCACGGGGCTCAGCTGACTTCTGCGGCCCAGGATGATCTCGGCGATCATGATGGGCATGCCCACCAGGACGACGGCCGCCAGGTAGACCAGCACGAAGGCGCCGCCGTGGTTCTCGAAGGTGATGTAGGGGAACTTCCACAGGTTGCCCAGGCCGACGGCGCTGCCGGATGCCGCCAGGATGAACCCCAGTTTTCCGCTCCACTGTCCTCTGGATGCCGCCACAGGTTGCTCCTTTGCCGGGATGAAGGGGATGATGCCGCAGGTTACGGGGGGCGGTCGGGAGCTGTCAAGGGTTGCCCCCGGGTGTGCCGAGACCTATAGTCGTCCGGTCCGTTGCGGTTTCAACCAAGGAGAGTGTCCCCATGTTCACGCGCGCGATGTCGTTTCTGCTGCTTCTGACCCTGCTGGCGCCCGCAGCCTTCGCCCAGGATGCGGTCTACCGGCCCCACAACAAGTATCCGGTCCTCGACGAGATGACCAAGGCCTACGAGGCGCGCCGGGCGGCCAGGGATTCGGTCCGCAAGATGGTGGACGACCGCTATGCCGCCGAGGCCAAGGCGAAGAAGGATGCCAAGCAGGATCTGCGCGTGGACTGGTCGGAAGTGGAGGCCCCCGCGGGACCGGATGATTTCACCCGGCTGTGGCACAACCCGCCGGTGCCCCAGTTCTACACCGGCACCTGCTGGGCCTTCAGCTCGGTCTCGTTCATGGAGAGCGAGGCCCACCGCATCGCCGGTGTGGACGTGAAGCTCTCGGAGATGTGGGTGGTCTACTGGGAATACGTGGAGAAGGCGCGCAGCTACCTGCAGGAATACGGCCATACTCCCGTGGACGAGGGCGGCGAGAGCGACGGCACTCTGGCCATCTATGCCAAGTACGGCGCGATGCCCCTGTCGGCCTACAAGGGAGTCCTGTACGAAGACGGTCGCCATGACCACAGGGAACTGATCGACGAGCTCAAGGGCTACCTGAAGTGGGTGCTCGACAGCGGGGACATCGACATCGAGCGCAACCTGGAGTGCGTGCGGGGCATCCTGGATTCCTACCTGGGGCCGGTTCCCGATTCCTGCCGGTACGAGGGTCGCACCTACGGTCCCCGGGAGTTCCTGCACGAGGTGCTGCAGCTGAACCCGGCCGACTACGTGTCCTGCGTCTCGCGCATGAACGCCCCCTTCGGCACCCGGGTGCTGCTGGACGTGCATGACAACTGGCGGCGCAACGACAACTACCTGAACCTGTCCCTGGACGATTTCATGGGGACCATCAACAAGGCCCTGGACGAGGGCTACACCATGGCCATCGGGGGGGACAACTCCGAGCCGGGCATGGATGGCCTGCACGACAAGGCCATCATTCCCCGGTGGGACATCCCCTCGGAATTCATCGACCAGGCCAGCCGCGAGATGCGCATCGAGAACGGGACCACCGGCGACGATCACGGCGTCCACCTGGTCGGCCGCACAACCGTCGACGGGCGGTATTGGTACCTGATCAAGGATTCCAACCGCTCGAGTCGGTTGGGCAAGTACAAGGGGTACTACATGTGGCGCGAGGATTACATCAAGCTGAAGATGCTCAGTTTCACCGTGCACAAGGATGTGCTGGGGGATCTGCTCGACTGAATTTCTCGGTGACCGACACGACGGGGTCCCGGATGTCCTCGGCCTACGGCCTGCGGATTACCGGGACCCCGTCGTGTCGGTCACCTGGGCTTCAGCGAGCGGATCCCCCGGCTCTGCCGTGGTTCGTGCTGCGCAGGATGATCTGAGGTGGCAGGAGATAGTAGCCCGGAGGTTCCGGTAATCCGCAGGCCGCAGGCCGAGGACATCCGGGACCTCCGGGCTACTATCTCCTGCCGCCTCGCAGATCCCTGCGCTGGAACATGTTCAGGTACTTGCCGCCCCCCAGGGGCATGGCCATGCGGACGTAGTCCCGCTTGAAATCCGGATGGTTGTAGATGTCCATCTCCCGGTCCAGGACCACGGTGGGCCCGGTGCGGGGGCCGGTGGTCACATCCACGTTGCCCAGCAGGATGTAATCCGGCCGGCGGGCGAGGACGAGGTCCGCGTCGTGCTTCTCGTGACCTGCGTAGTGGTGGGTGAAGGCCACCTCCCGGTGGGCGATGCGGGGGTCGACCAGGCCGTAGAAATCGTAGCAGACCAGGCCGGTCTTCCAGGGGATGTACCCGGCCGGGCCCAGGGCCAGGGTCGTGTCCGGCGGCAGCCTGTCGGCCAGGGCGTCGCCGGCCATGATCCATCCGCCCAGGTTGGCCTCGCTCATGTGGATGGTGACGAGACGGCGCTCGTGCCCGGTGAACGAGGCGGGCAGCAGGGAAGCGACCATGACCAGGGTGAACAGGGCCAGCCCCAGCTTGCGGTCGAACCAGCCGCAGGGGACCGCCAGTCCCACCAGCCAGGTGGTGATCAGCGGCAGCACCGGGGCGAAGAAGCGGTACATGCCCAGCATGTCGCCCCCGACCACGACCACGTAACTCCACCAGAACAGCATCACTCCCAGGCCCGCCAGCACATCCGGACTGCGCAACCGGCGCCTGCCGCAGCGCATCAGCACGCCCACGGCCACCAGGAAGGGGATGACGAGGTAGGCGCGCGCGAAGGCCAGGCCGTAGGGCAGGCCGGTGGCGAGCTGACCCTTCAGGTCGCCGGTCTTGGCGTAGTAGGTATTGGGCAGCCACCAGCCGAAATAGTGGCGGCGCCACAGGAAGAAGGCGGCGGTTCCTGCCAACAGGACGGCCGGGCCGACCCATGTCTTCGCCCTGCGCCAGGGAGAGCGGGCCGGGGCCAGGCCCGGGGGAGGCAGCAGGGACCACCCCTGGAAGATCAACGCCAGGGCGGGCCCTTCGGGCCTGGTCAACACCATGAGCAGTCCCGCCACCCCGGCCTGCAGGGGCGAGCGGGCCAGGGCGGAGCGCCAGGCCAGCACGATCAGCAGGCCGAACAGGGGCGTTTCCAGCCCCGCCAGGCTCCAGCAGGCCACCGCGCCGGTGGCCGCCACCAGGAGCTGCGCCACGCGCCCGGCCCACGGGGAGCGGACCTCGTGGTCCGGGTCCATGCGCCGGACGATGCCCGGCAACATCGCCAGGGTGGCCAGGGTGCAGACCGCTCCGAGGATGCGCGCCCACAGCAGGGCCGGTAGGCCGACCTTGAGGCCGCCTGCGACAAGCAGCACCCACAGCAGGTTGCTGTAGCCCTCGACGCGTTCGCCCGGGTTGAAGACCAGGCCGTGTCCCGTGACCAGGTTGTGGGCGTAGCGGAAGGAGATGAAGGCGTCGTCGACCATGAAGTGGAAGCTCAGCCCGTGCAGCAGGAGCAGGATGCACGCCAGCAGGCTCCACGACAGGACCGCGCGCCAGCGGCCGAGGGATAAGCCGCGGTTCGTCATGCGGGGCCCTCTCCTTCCTCGCTTCCTGTCTCCACGGCGATGCCTCGTTCCTGGAGGGCTGCCATCATGCCGTCGGCCGGGACCACTTCCTCCTGGCGGCAGGCGCCGCGGGCGGCGATGTCGCCCATGGCGAGCATGCGCGCGATGATCGCCGCGGGGAAGCCGGTCATGCGCATCATGGCCGTCAGGCCGGTGGTCATGTCCTCGCGGTCGATGATGCGGAGGCGCCGCGTCAGACCCCGTCCCTCGGCGTCCCACCCTTCGGCCTCGGCCAGCAGCAGGACCACGTCGGTCCCCGGCAGGTCGAGTTTTTCCTCCAGCAGGGAGGCCAGCACTTCCCGGGGAACGATTTCGAGGTCTCCGATGCGGCGGGGGGCGGTGTCGCACAATCCGAGGTCCATCAGCAGCCGGATCTGCGCGCAGTGCCCCGGGTAGCGGATGGTCTTGTAGTCCAGGTTGCGCACCCGGCCCAGGAGGGTCTCGGGCAGGGTGGAAGTGCCGCCGCTGGTCTGGAAGGCCTCCAGCTCGCCGAACGGTGGCGGGAAGCTCAGGGTTTCCAGCTCGGTCAACGAGGGCACCGTCCTGATCTCGCCCTCGCGGATGACCACCGCCGGCTCGCTGTACTCGTTGATCAGCCCCTGCACCGAGAACACCAGCTTGTAGTTCATCGGCGGTAGCGGGTCGGCGGGCAGGCCGCCCACGCGCAGGCGCAGGTTCTCGCAGCGGTCCAGGCTCGTGGCCAGGTGGTGGCCGAGGATGCCGGCCAGCCCGGGCGCCAGGCCGCAGTCGGGGATGATGGCCACGCCGGCTTCGGCGGCCCGGTCGCCGAGGGCGAATTCCTGCGCCACGATCTCGTTGTTCCCGCCGAGGTCCAGGAAATGGGACCGGTTGTTCACAGCGATCCCGGCCAGAAAGGCGTTGTGCCAGTAGTTGACGGCGCTGATTGCGACCTGCGCCTCCCGGAGCAGGGGGGCGAGCAGCTCCTGGTCGCGGACATCTCCTTCGACGGTGCGCAGGCGTTCGTCGGCCAGGAAGGACTCCAGGTCGGCGAGGGCCTGCCTGTTGCCGTCGACGACCGTCAAGGCCGTCGTATCCGGGGCGTGGCGCAGCAGATCCCAGGCGATGGCCCTGCCCTGGAGTCCGGCGCCCAGCAGGAGGTATTTCACGGGTTCGTCCTTTCGCCAGGGACTGGCCGGGTTCGTGGCCGAGCATAACGGGATTTTCCCCCGTGGTCACCCATCATCCTTTGACCTGGGTGCCGGTGCGGGCTAATATCCACGGGTTCAACCTTTCCACGCCACCAGCCAAGGAGCTGCCATGGATGCCAAGTTGCTGCAGCAGAACCTCCTCGAGCTGATCCGCCGCACCTCGACGGATCTGCCCGCGGATGTGGTGCAGGCCATCGACAAGGGATGGCGCAAGGAGCAGAAGGATTCATCGGGAAAATACGCGCTCGAGGTCGTCAGGGACAACATCGACATGGCCCGCCGGATCTCCCAGCCCATATGCCAGGATACCGGTACCATCATCGTGTATGCCGACCTGCCTTCCTGGTGCGACGAACCGACCTTCGTGAAGGCCTTCGAGAAGGCCACGGTGATGGCCACCAGGAAGGGCTACCTGCGCCAGAACTCGGTGGATTCCATCACGGGCCAGAACTCGGGCACCAACCTGGGCCCGGGCAGTCCCTCGTTCCATATCCATCCGACGCGCGGCAAGACCATGAAGGTGCGCATGATGCTCAAGGGCGGCGGCTGCGAGAACGTCAGCTGCCAGTACAGCCTGCCGGATACCCGCCTGGGCGCCGGCCGCGATCTCGAGGGCGTCTACAAGTGCCTGATCGACGCCACCTACCAGGCTCAGGGCAAGGGTTGCGGGCCGGGGATCCTGGGGGTGTGCATCGGCGGCGACCGCGGCAGCGGCTACGTGGCCGCCAAGGAGACCCTGTTCCGGAAGCTGGACGACGTGAACCAGGACAAGGTGCTGGCCAGGCTCGAGAAGCGCGTCATGAAGGACGGCAACTCCCTGGGCATCGGCCCCATGGGTTTCGGCGGCGCCACGACCCTGCTGGGGGTCAAGATCACCCATCGCAACCGGGTGCCGGCCAGCTTCTTCGTGTCCATCGCCTACATGTGCTGGGCCTTCCGTCGCAACGGCGTCACCATGTCCGAGACCGGAAAAATCACCCGCTGGCTCTACTAGAGCGAAGGAGGCTGGATCATGCTGCTGGAAGCACCGTTTACCGAGAAGAAGATCCGCGCCCTGAAGGTGGGTGACCGGGTCGAGATAACCGGGTTGATCTACACCGGACGCGACGCCGCCCACAAGTACCTGCACGACGGCGGCAAGCCGCCGGTCGATCTGACCGACAGCATCGTCTACCATTGCGGCCCGGTGGTGGTGAAGGAGAAGGGCAAGTGGGTGGTCAAAGCCGCCGGCCCGACCACCAGCATCCGCGAGGAACCCTACCAGGGGCCCCTGATGGAGAAGTACAAGATCCGCGGGGTGATCGGCAAGGGGGGCATGGGTCCCAAGACCCTGGCCTACTGCAAGAAGGTGGGCGCGGTCTATTTCCACGCCATCGGCGGGGCAGCCCAGGTGCTGGCCGAGCGGGTCATCGAGGTGCCCGGCGTGCACATGGCCGAAGAGTTCGGTTCGCCCGAGGCCATCTGGGAGTTCCGCGTGGAGCGTTTCCCGGTGGTGGTGACCATGGATTCCCACGGCCGGTCCCTGCACGATCTGGTGCAGGCCGAATCGGAGAAGAAGCTCAAGGCCCTGCTTTGAGCACCGGGTTGGCGACTGACAAGTCAGGAGGTCCGGATTGACGAATCAATCCCAGGGGCAGGACCAGGTCATCGATCTGGCTGCAATTCTGAACATCCTGTGGCGGCGGCGTGTCCTGGTGCTGACCCTGCCCCTGCTCGGCCTGCTTGTCGGCGCCCTGTACGGTATTTTCGGGACCCGGCGTTGGGAAGCCTATGCCACCATCAGGCCGGGTATCACCGCCTTCGATCCCAGCGGGGGCCCCGTGCGGCAATGGCAGCTGAAGGATATCACACGCTGGTACGAACAGGAGTTGTACCGCAAGGACCTTGTGTCCCGGCTGGGGTTGCCTGAGTATTCCCGTCCGGTGATCAAGGCGGATTTCATCGTTCAAGGACTGACCAATCTCTCAGGGGGAGAGGTCATTACCTTGTGGACCACAGCCGTCAACCCGGAACTGGCTGCGGCGATTTTGGATACCTCGATTGTCCTGTTCGATGAATACGCCGAGGCCGACTCGGTGTCCAGCCAGATCAAGTTGACTCGGGATGGTCTGGAACTGCAGGTGAGGCATGTCGAAAATCAACTGCTGGCCGTCGAGAAGATGGAATTGAATCTGGGGTTGCGTCTGAGATCCGCAAGGGCCGAGTCGGTGATGATCGAGGGTAGGACGAAAGAGTTGAGTATTGATCTCGAGCTGTTGACCAGGAAGGAAGATTTCTGCCGGCAGAGAGTCGCTTCCCTGACCGCCCAGTTGCCTCAACTCAGGAGAGACCTGCTGCAGCTGGAAGATGTGGCGGAGAAGGTATCCGGGGGCGCAGCCATCGACACAATGGAAATTCCCACCTGGGTGCGGCGTAACGCGGTGCTTGACGGGGGAGACATCCTTGAAGGTCTGGCACGTGCCCGGTTGGATATCCGCAAGACCTTGTCTCACAATCAGGCAGCCATCGATAGCCTGGAATATGTGGCGGACAAGGCGGCCCTGGAACATTCACGGTTGGAATTGGAGCAGGTTTCGGCGATCAAGGCCCAACTGAGGGACGTGGAACAGAAAATCGGTGATTTGATCCTGGAGCGGAAATTCGATTTGCCTTCCCAGCGGAAGGAATTGCAGCTGCAGCATGAATCTTATCTGCATCTACAAAGGATAAGAAACAAGTTCCCTCTG
>CAYPVD010000062.1:0-14024 GCA_964414055.1 uncultured Fibrobacteraceae bacterium | reverse complement strand
TCGAGTTCGTGCACCAGCACAAGAACTGCATCGTGAACCAGCGCGAGGTCAACAGCGACACCCACAGCTTCCCCGATGCGCTCAAGTATGTGCTGCGGCAGGATCCCGACGTGATCCTCATCGGCGAGATGCGTGACCGCGAGACCATCGCGGCGGCCCTGACCATCGCCGAGACGGGGCACCTGGCCCTTGCCACCCTGCACACCAACAGCACCTTCGAGTCCATCAACCGGATCATCGACGTGTTTCCGCCCGAGCAGCAGAACCAGGTGCGTTCGCAGCTGTCGTTCTGCCTCAACGGCGTCATCACCCAGCAGCTGCTGCCCAAGGCCCGGGGAGCGGGCAGGGTCCTGGCCCTGGAGGTCATGGTCTGCACACCGGGCATCAAGGCCATGATCCGCGACAACAAGACCCATCAGATCTACGGTCACATGCAGGCCGGGCAGAAGCACGGCATGCAGACCATGAACCAGTCACTCTATCAGGCCGTCGTGAACAAGTGGGTGACCCTGGATACGGCCCTGGGCCGGAGTCCGGACATGCAGGAACTGCAGCAGATGCTCGGTCAGCCGGCAATGGTATAACCCGAAGCAGCGGAGGAATCCCGTGAGCGCCACAACCTACATCTGGAAAGGCCGGACGAACAAGGGCGAGGTCCTTTCCGGTGAATATGAATGCGAGGACCGCAAGCAGGTGGGCGACTACCTGCGCAAGCGTCGGATCGTGATCACCTCCATCAAGAAGAAGCCCAAGGAGATCGAGATCGGTTTCCTGAAGAAGACCAAGGTGGGGGTCAAGGACCTGTCCGTCTTCACGCGCCAGTTCGCAACCATGGTCAACGCCGGTCTGCCCCTGGTCCAGTGCCTGGACGTGCTGGGCCGTCAGCTGGAGAAGCCCCATTTCAAGAAGGTCGTCCAGCAGGTGACCAGCGACGTGGAAGGGGGCTCCACCCTGGCCGAAGCCCTGGAGAAGCACCCCAAGGTGTTCTCGGACCTGTTCGTGAACATGATCGCGGCCGGCGAGGCGGGCGGTATCCTGGACGTGATCCTGGGCCGTCTGGCCGTGTTCCTGGAGAAGGCGGACGCCCTGCAACGCAAGGTCAAGGGCGCCATGACGTATCCGACCATCGTGCTGACGGTGGCGGGCGGGGCCTGCATCTTCATGCTCATGTTCGTGATCCCGGTGTTCGCCAAGATGTTCTCGGACTTCGGCGGCACCTTGCCGGCACCTACGCGGATCGTCATGGGGTTGTCCAACTTCCTCAAGGCCTACTGGTGGGCTCTTGGCGGAGGCGCTGCAGCCGTCACCATCGCCTTCAAGCGATACCGGGCCACCGAAAAGGGCAAGATGGTCACCGACCGCCTGGCGCTGAAGATCCCCGTTCTGGGCACCGTGCTGCGCAAGTCCGCCGTCGCCCGTTTCACCCGCACCCTGGGGACGCTCATCAGTTCGGGCGTGCCCATCCTGCAGGGACTGGAGATCACGGCCAAGACCGCCGGCAACAGCGTTATCCAGCTGGCCATCCAGAACACCGCCACCAGCATCAGCCAGGGCGACACCATCGCCGTGCCGTTGAAGGAGAGCGGGGTCTTTCCCCCCATGGTGGTTCAGATGATCAGCATCGGCGAGCAGACCGGCGCCCTGGACGAGATGCTGTCCAAGATCGCGGATTTCTACGACGACGAGGTGGATTCGGCGGTCGAGGCGCTCACCGCCGCCATCGAGCCCTTGATGATCGTCCTGATGGGCACCATGGTCGGCGGCATGCTCGTGGCCATGTACCTGCCCATGTTCAAGATGTCCAGCGTGGTCGGGGGTTGACACCTTGTCCCCGGTGTCCGTACGAATGTCCGGCACGACCCTGAAAGCCAACGACGACGACCCCAACCTCAAGCTGTTGCGGCTGAGGTTGGGGCTTGCCGTCGTGTTGAGCCTGACCTCGGCGGGCATGGTCCTGCTGGGCCCCCGCCAGGTCGTTCTGCCCGGGGTCGTGGCCTCCCTGGGCATTCTCTACACGTCGTTGGCGGCCGGGTGGGCCGCTGCGCTCGTACCGGTAGGCAGACAGCTCCTGTTGGTCGTACAACTGGTGGTCGACACCGTTGTGCTGGGGCTGCTCGTGCAGTTCACGGGGGGACCGTTCTCGGTGCTGCCCCTGGCTTTCTGCGTGCCCATCATGCTCGGCGCCTATTTCCTGGGTACCAGGGGGGCCATGGCCCTGGCGGGCCTGGCCGCCATTTTCGTCGGTGGGGGACATTTCGGCTTGGCCCTGGGTTGGCTGCTGGCCGGACAAGATACGCCCCCGCACTACCTGCAGGGTTGGCCGGTCATGGTCACGTCCCTGCACTTGGCGCTCTTCATCTTCACGGGCATGGTCAGTGGTTCCCTGGCCGGGAAGCTGGCCCGCAGGCTGGTCCAGAACCATGCCAGCGAGGAGGATACGGCCAAGGCCCGGTGCGAAGTTCGCAACATCCTGGAGAACATCCGCAGCGGGTTGCTGACCGTTGACGGGGGCGGGAAGGTTACGCGGGTGAATCCCGCCGCCGAGTCCATCCTGGGCCTCAGCGAAGACGAACTCCTGGGACGAAACCTGGCGGATGTGGGGCGCCAGGAGGGGATGGAGGACCTGGCCTCGGTGGTCCTGGCCGTGGTGGAAGGGCAGGAATCCCTGCAGCGGGGCGAGATCGAGATCCGTTGCAGCGGAGGTTCCAAACCCCTTGGTCTGAACGTCAACCCGGTCATCGATCCGGCTGGCCGCCGCGACGGGGCCATCGTGATCTTCACCGACCTGACCCGCGAGAAGGAAATGACGGCCAGGATCAGGGAATCCGATCGCATGGCGGCGGTGGGGGAACTGGCGGCCAGCATAGCCCACGAGATCCGCAATCCCCTGGCGAGCATCCGCGGGAGCGTGGAGATCCTGGCGGGGGAACTGCAGCTGGACGGCAACCTGGACCAGTTGCTGGGACTTGTGCTGAAGGAAAGCGCCCGGGTCAACACCATCATCAACGATTTCCTGGCCTACTCGCGCATGCGCCCGGTAGCGCGAAGGAGATTCGCCGCCTCTGAATTCCTGGCGGAAGTCGAATTGCAGGCCATCCAGCACGTGGTGGCCCACGGGGGGAAGGTGGAAGCGGATTTCCGTTGCCGGCCGGGGGACCTGACCCTGGTCGCGGATCCTTCCCAGCTGAAGCAACTCATCCTCAACCTGGTGATCAACGCCTGCGAGGCCATGTCCTATGCAGGCAGGATCGACCTGGACATCAGCGAGCAGGACGGGAATTTCCTGCTCCACGTGGCCGACACAGGGCCGGGCATCGATCCGGACATCCAGGGGGAACTGTTCGCGCCCTTCAAGACCACCAAGGAGAAGGGCACGGGCCTGGGGCTGGCCATGGTGGCCCGCATAGCGGCCGCCCACGGCGGCCGGGTAACAGCTGAGAGCTCCTCAGGAGGCGGCGCGTTATTCAAGGTCGTCTGGCCGCGCACGGTGCTGGATGACGCTGAGGGGTCCAATCGGCACCAGGCGGCGTTTCCCGACGAAAAAATCTGCCTGTGATTCCATAACAAGGGTAAAGAAGCCCGTCCCGCGGCCGATATCCCACCTGTCACATGCCGAAACATCCACGCTGCAAGGAGTGCTTCATGGCCCAGGACAGGATTTTGGTCGTCGACGATGAGGAATCCATGTGCCAGTACCTCTCCATCCTCCTGCAAAAGGAGGGTTACGAGGTGCAGACGGCCAATTCCGGGGCGGCGGGCCTGGAGCTGTTCAGGACCTCTCCTTTCGACCTGGTCATGACCGATATCCAGATGCCGAAGATGGACGGCATCCAGCTGCTCAAGGAGCTCAAGAAGCTGGACGCGACCAGCCCCGTCATCATCATGACCGCCTACGCCAGCGAACAATCGGCCATCGACGCGGTGAACCTCGGCGCCTTTTCCTACCTGCAGAAGCACTGCAAGAACGACGACATCAAGATGGTCGTCCGCAACGCCCTGGATCTGCACAGGGCGCGCAACGAGAACCAGGAGCTGCGCAGGCAGCTGACGCGCACCAAGACCCGCAAGCAGATCATCGGCAAGAGCCCGCGCATGCGCTCGGTCTACAAGATGGTGGACAAGATCGCATCGACCATGGCCACGGTCCTGATCAACGGGGAAAGCGGTACGGGCAAGGAGCTCATCGCCCAGTCCATCCACCAGCGCAGCGACCGCAGCAGCGGCCCGTTCGTGGCCATCAACTGCGGCGCCATTCCCGAGACCCTGCTCGAGAGCCAGCTGTTCGGGCACGTGAAGGGGTCGTTTACGGGGGCCGACCGGGACCATGACGGCTTCTGCCGGCAGGCCGAGGGTGGCACCATCTTCCTGGACGAGATCGGGGAAACCCCGCTGTCCATCCAGGTCAAGCTGCTGCGCATGCTGCAGGAGCGGGAGATCTATCCCGTGGGCAGCAGCAGTCCCGTCAAGGTGGACGTACGGGTCATCGCGGCGACCAACCGCAACCTGGAAGACGAGGTGGCTGCGGGCAATTTCCGGACCGACCTTTATTACCGGTTGAACGTCATCCCTCTGCAGCTTCCCGCCCTGCGCGAGCGCACCGACGACATCCCCCTGCTGGTGGATCATTTCCTGAAGAGATGCCTCGGCCCCGAGTACACCGGGGGCCTGGGCAACTTCATCGACGAGGCGGCCATGCGCATCCTGGCGGCCTACGACTGGCCGGGCAACGTGCGAGAACTGGAGAACGTCATCGAACGGGCCGTGATCATCCGGGAAGGCGAGCGGATTTCCGTGGGGGACCTGCCGGAGCATATCCGTGCTCTGGGCCCTGGCGAAGGCACCGCTCCCGTGTTGTCCGTGGGCGGAATGGTCACCCTCGAGGAGTTGGAAAAGTCGCACATCCTGGCCGTGCTGGAACGGACCGGCGGGGCCCGGAAGCAGACCTCAGAGATCCTGGGCATCAACGCCTCGACCCTGTACCGCAAGCTCAAGAAGTACGGGGTCAACGACGAGGAGGACCCGGAATACAAGGATGACGAAAGCCTCGAAGTGCCGAGCGAGGAGCTGATCAACGCGGTCGAGGACGCCATCAAGGAATCGGACCCCGCGAGAGGGACCGAAGGCGCGAAGGGCGATCGGCCCCAACCCGTGCCTGCCGGTTGACGGCTCCTGTTTTGCCCTGCGACGGCACAAAAAGCCATGCATGAAGCAAGGCTGCAGGGGGAGACGGAGATCCGGCCGGCGACACGATCAGATACAATCCGGTGTCTCACAAGGTGTTAGAGATTCCGGATGGAGAGGCTGCAAGTGGCATGGTCATTGCTCGGAATTTCCAGCCACAGGCAGGTGGATAGGGAGGGGCATACCGGCTCATCCCGGTTTCAAGGTCCGCGGACCATTGCAAGGAGGACAGGTAGTGTTGAATCGTAAGGGCTTTACTCTGATTGAGCTGATGATCGTGGTTGTTATCATCGGTATCCTGGCTGCCATCGCCATTCCCAACTTCATCAGCATGCAGGACCGGGCCAAGGAAGCCAAGGTCAAGGGCGGGGCCCACACCCTGCAGCTGGCCGCAGAGGACTTCGCTGTCCGTAACGACGGTATCTACTCCGATGCCCAGGCCGATGTTGGTGCGTTGCTGCCCCAGGATCCCGGTGGCGGACACAACCTGCAGAACGCTTTCGACGGTACCTGGACCGAGCCCACCTGGGCCGGTGCTGCCGCCGCTGCAGGAGACATCGGTATCGTGGCCATCGCCCAGGGCGGTGTGAACGTGGGTTACACGATCACCGGCTTCGGCAAGACGGCCAATGTCATCACCTTGACCAGCGGCCAGTAATCTCCGGTCGCAAGTCATCGCGGGCGGAGCTGGCTTGACCAGCTCCGCCCGCCTCGCAATGAGGAGATCATGCAGGCGGTATGGCGGCACTTCGAATCCATGCACCGGCCGGGCCGGGACGACCTTGTTCTGGCACTGGGAGTTCTGATGCTGACGGTCGCCTTGCTGCTGCTGGCCGGGATCCCGCTGCTTAACCGGCTCGAAGCCGGTACCAGGCTGGTGGCCGTCAAGGGCAACGCGGCGACCCTGCAGTTGGCCGCCGAAAGTTTCGCCCGGCAGCATCTGGGCAGATATCCGGCCTCGGCAGCCGGTCTGCTGGCTTATCTGCCGGGGCGGCAACCACCGATCAATCCCCTGGACGGTCGCCCCCTGACGTTCGCCCGCCGGCCGGGCGACGTGACGTACACGCCGCTGGACGGAGGACGAGGATACCGCATCAAGGCCTGGATCTACGGGCCGCAGGGGGGATGCAGGGAACTGTTGACTCTCGCCGGAGGTCCCGGAGTTTCCGGGCGGGCAGATCGCAGGGACGGCGGATCATGACGGGAGGCGCACCATGACCGATGCCAAGGGATTTACCATCATTGAACTCATGATCGTCGTAATCGTCATCGGGCTGCTGGTCGTCATGGCCTTGCCGAACTTCCTGTCCCTGAAGGATCACGCCCGGGAGGCGGGCACCCGGGAGAACGCCCATACCTTGCAGGTGGCCACTGAGGACTTCGCCGCGACCAACAACGGCATCTATTCCACCGCCGCCGGGGATCTGACCCCCCTGTTGCCGGGCGCGGGAATGATGGCCAATTCCTTCACCGACCAGCCAACCGAACCCCAGTTCGGAGCTGCAGCCTCGGCACCCGGCCAGATCGGGCTGGAGCCCCACCTCGATGGCGGCATAGTCACCGGCTACCGGATCACAGGTTATGGAAGGTCGGAAATCATCCTGACCCTGACCGCCGGGGAAAACTGACCCATCCTGACCGGCTCGCAGTTTGGCATCCGTGTTGCATGGCTGGTTGCGGAACAGTGACGTTCACCAGTTAGCGGGTTTCCGGCCCGTGCAACCGGTCATGGAGTGGTCAGTGAATAGGCAACAAGTGGTCACGAACCGGGCGGTTTCCCGTCCCGGATCCTCGTTGGGAAGAATTGATGATCTCGACCCCGAACGGTCCCCGGTCGGACCGGAAACCATCCCGGCCCTGGAGGTCGTCGACCTGTCACGGGACTTCAGGACGGGTTTTCGGCGCCGTCGCCGCCGCGGCATCGCCGGGGTATCCTTTTCCGTTCCCCAAGGGGTCATCTTCGCCCTGCTGGGGCACAACGGTGCCGGCAAGACAACCACCATCAACTGTATTCTCGATCTGGTCCGCCCCCGTACAGGGCGAGTGCTGATATTCGGCCGGAACCATGACAACCCCCAGGCCCGCGCGGCCGTGGGCTACCTTCCGGAACGTCCCTACTTCTTTGAACATCTGAGCGGCCGCGAACTGCTGCGTTTCTACGCCGATCTCCTGCATATTCCCCGGTCCGAACGTGAAGACCAACTGGAGACCATCCTGTCCACCGTTAAGTTGGAAGATGCGGCGGACGTGAGGTTGCGGAAGTATTCCAAGGGGATGCTGCAGCGCATCGGCCTGGCGCAGGCCCTGCTGGGGGACCCCAAGCTCCTGATCCTGGACGAGCCCATGTCGGGCCTGGATCCCCTGGGCCGCAGGCAGGTGCGGGAGCTCCTGCAGGAACTGAGGGACAGGGGCAAGACAATCATCCTGTCGTCGCACATCGTGCCGGACATCGAGATGCTGGCCGACGAGGTGGCCATCCTGCGACGGGGCCACCTTGTGGCCCGGCACCGCATGGCGGACCTGAATCGCACCACCCTCTACGAGGTCCAGCTCATGATCCCCGCGGGTCATGACGGGCACGCCCTGGCCGACTACGACGTGCGGCATCACGGCGGCGCTCTGCATGTCCAGGCCGGAGGTATCGACGAGCTGCGGCGTCTGCTGTCGCTCAGCGCGGAACAGGGCTGGAAGGTCCTGGGGGTGGGAACCCATCGATCGGGGCTGGAGGACCTCTTCGTGTCCGATGAAGTCGGGGAGGAACAATCGTGATACGCACCCTGGGCACCCTGGCGGCGGGAACCTTCCGGGAAACGGTAAGGGACCGCCTGTTCTACCTGGTGGGGATGTTCGGCTTCATCATGCTGGCCAGCACGGCAGTGCTCTCGCCCCTGACGATCGGGGCCCAGAGCAAGATCATGACCGACGTGGGTCTGGCCGCCATGTCCATCTTCGGGCTGCTGGTGGTGGTCCTGGTGGGCAGCAACATGATCCGCAAGGAAGTGGACAAGGGGACCATCGTGACCATCCTGGCCAAGCCCGTGGGGCGCAGGCAGTACCTTGTAGGCAAGTTCATGGGACTCAACCTCACCCTGGCCTGCATGCTCGCCCTGATGGGCGTGCTGTTCTGCCTGGTGCTGACGGTGGCACCCGGGGCTTTTTCCATCCACTACCTGGGCGCCATCTACATGACCCTCCTGGAACTTGTGATCATCAACGCGGTGGTGGTGTTCTTCAGCACCTGCGTATCGGCGCCCCTGGCGGCGGTGGCGACCCTGGGGGTGTTCCTCATGGGGCACCTGAGCCAGTCCATCCGGGACTTCGGCAACATGCAGGGCAGCCCGCTACAGCAGAAGATCTTCGAGGCGGTCTACTACCTCGTTCCCAACCTCGAGGTGTTCAACATCCGCGGGGCGGTGGTGCATGGTGACCTGATCCCCTCCGGGCAGTACCTGCTGGCCACGGTCTATTGCCTGGGTTACGCGGGCCTGCTGGTCCTGCTGGCCGGGGCCGTTTTCAGGAGCAAGGGCCTGCGATGAGGAAGCGTCCGGACATGGGGGCGGTGGCGCGGGTCGTGGGGGTCGTCTTCTGCATGCTGCTTGTGGTCGGCTCCCTGCTCAGCTACGACGGGATGATGCACGAACGGGAACGTCAGAATCATCTGTACTTCCCTTCAGGGCGCTTCCTCCGGGAGGCCTCCCTCGGGTTCAGGGAAGCCGTGGCCGATTATCTCTGGTTCCGCTTCATCCAGTACTACGGGGCCTTCGCCAAGGGCCACAACGACATGCGGTACTTCGACCTGCTGGTCGATTCCATCACCAGGCTGGACCCGCGTTTTGTCGAGGCCTACCACTTCGCCTCCCTGGTGGCCTGGTCGGACCTGGGCAGCTTCCCCAAGTCCCTGGATCTGCTCAAGCGCGGCATCCTCAACAATCCCGACGCGGCCAAGCTACCGTTCCAGGTGGGGTTCACCTACTATGTCTTCTACAAGGATTATCCCCGAGCCTCGTTCTGGTTCGAGACCGCGGCCAAGTGCGGCGATGCCACGGACAGGGAGCGTCGCTTCGCGGCCTTCGCGCGACACAAGGCGGGGGACGAGCGGGTTTCCCTGGAACTGTGGAAAACCCTGCTGGCCTCCACCGACAATCCCCAGATGATCGATCTGGCCCGGAAGATGATCAACGAGATCAGCGCCAAGCTGCAGGCCGCCCGCCCCGCCGTAGGACCCGTACTGGAGGGACCATGACCACGAACGTCTTTCCCGCCCAGACAGCCATCTCCACCCTCGCCGTCGGCGGTTGGTTGGGGGCGTACGTCTGGGCCTGCATCACGGTGCTGGGCGCCTGCCTGGGCAGCTTCGCCAACGTGCTGGTCTACAGGTTGCCGCGCAACCTTAGCATCGCCGCTCCCCGCTCCTTCTGCCCCTCATGCGGTGCGCAGGTAGCCTGGTACGACAACATTCCCGTGCTCAGCTGGCTGCTGCTGCGGGGCAAGTGCCGACGTTGCGCCGAGCCCATTCCCTGGCGCTATCCCCTGCTGGAGTTGGCCGGTGCCTGCTGCCTGGTGATGGGTATCCTGCGGTTCGGCCTGACGGCGCAGGGACTGGCCGGTGGACTGCTGCTGTTGTTGCTGCTGGTGATCGCGGTCATCGACTGGGGGCACATGATCATCCCGCACACGCTGACCATCACGGGGACCGTCGTGGGGCTGGGCGCGTCCTTCCTCACGCCTCGTGGCCCGGTCGATGCCCTGCTGGGGGTCGTGGCCGGCGCAGGGATCATCCTGCTCGTGTCCTACGGGTACAAGCTGGTCAGGGGCCGGATGGGCATGGGGGGCGGCGACGTGATGATGATGGGCATGCTGGGATCCTTCGTCGGACCCTGGGGCGTGCCGGCCGTGCTTTTTGCCGGGGCCCTGACCGGAACTCTCTACGCTGTCCTGTGGGGGGGCAGGGTGGAGGACGGTGCCGCAAAGCTTCCCTTCGGGACCTTCCTTGCCCTCGGCGGGAGCGTTGTGTACTTTTTCGGCGGGGAAATTCTTGCCTGGTATCTGAACATTTTTTGACATCGCTGGGGCGCGGCTCGATCGGGCCCGAGTCTTTCCTGCGGTCCCAAATAATAGCATGGCCCCTGGATACGTCCTGAAGCCCTTTTCCGCATAATTAAACTCAAGCTCCTTTTCCCGACGCCGAACATCAGTGTGGCATGCATGTTGCGGTTGCCCCGCAGGGTAACCATGAGTGCCGGGCTAATCCGGCATAACGCACGAACAGCAAGGCAGGCTTGACATGTTCGGATTTCTCAACAAGAAACGGAAATCACTCATCGGCATGGACATCGGTTCCAACGTCGTCAAGTGCCTGCGTCTGGACCTGACTGGTCCACGTCCGGCGCTGACGCACTTCGGCATGGCCGATCTTCCGCCGGAGGCCATCGTGGATGGCGAGATCATGGACCGGGAACTCGTCATCGAGGCCATTCGGGAAGCGGCCGACCGGGCCGAGCTTCCCAACGATCCGGTGGCCAGCGCCGTGGCCGGCCGGGCGGTCATCGTCAAGAAGATCGTCATGGACAAGATGAGCGAGGACGACGCCCGGGAAGCCATCTACTGGGAGGCCGAGCAGCACGTACCATTCGATATCGACGACATCACCCTGGATTTCCAGATCCTGCAGGAGGACATCGGTGCCGACCAGATGGAACTGCTGCTGGTGGCGGCCAAGAAGGACATGATCCTGGGCTACGCCGAGTTGATTCGCGACGCGGGTTTCAATCCCCTTGTGATCGATGTGGCCTCCTTCGCCAACCAGAACGCCTGGGAGTACCTCTCGTCCGTGCAGGACATGCCGGACGAGGATTTCGACCTGGATGAGGACGATCAGGGCCCCGATCCCGAAGCCGATGAACTGGACGGGGAAGAAAGCGAGCAGGAGGTCGGCGAATCCGTCGCCCTGCTGGATGTGGGCGGGGGCGTTACCAACGTCCACCTGATCAAGGACGGAATCCCCTTCTTTACCCGGGATCTGCCCCTGGGGACCAGCCATTTCATCGAGGAGTTCCAGAAGCAGCTGGGCCTGACCTACGAGACCGCCGTGCGCGTGGCGCGGGGCGAACTCGAGGGCGTGGACGCGCAGCTGGTGACCGAGATCGTGCGCTCGGTGGGATCGGAAATCTACGACGGTCTGGAACCGAGCCTCTCCTACCTGAAGACCTCCGGCGAGGAGGGCGGATTCGACCGCATCGTCCTGAGCGGGGGCGGGGCCCACCTGCCGGGCCTGCTGGCCTATCTGGCCGAGCGTTACAACGTTCCCTGTGAAGTGTCGGACCCCCTGCGGGCCCTTGACTACGAACCGGGCCTGTTCGCCGACGGCCAGGCGGAGGAACTCAGTCCCCTGCTTACCGTCAGCGTGGGCCTGGCCCTGAGAGAGGGGGTCTGAAGATGATCCGGATCAATCTTCTGCCGCGTGAGGAGATCGTTACCCGGCGGGCCTGGAACATTCCCCAGGTGGGGAACTTCGCCCCCCTGGTGCTGGTGGCCGTGGCCCTGTTCACCTGCGGTGTAGTGCATCAGCTGCAGACCAACCACATCAAGAGCCTGAGGCAGACGGTCGCCGAGGAGGAGGCCGAATCCCGGCGCCTGGCGCCGGAGATCGCCAAGATCAAGCGCCTCAACCAGCAGCGCAAGGATCTCAACGACAGGCTCGACGTCATTACGTCCCTGGACCAGGACCGGTACTTCCGGGTGCATCTGATGGACGAGCTCAACCGGAGCATGCCGGACAACATGTGGCTGACACGCTTCGAGGAAAACGGGGACGGAAGCTATTCCATGGAGGGGGTAACCTTCTCCAACTTCCTGGTCAGCGATTTCCTGCAGAACATCACCAATAGTCCCTGGTTCAGCGGTGTGAACCTGCTGGTCGCCGAGAAGGGCGAGATCGGGGACGTCAGGGTCATCAAGTTCAAGGCCCAGGCCAGGACCACCCGGCCTGTGGCGGACAACGGGCTGGAAGGCTAAGGAAGGACCGCTATGGATATCGATGTCAAGGATCCCAAGTTCCTCCGCTGGGCCGGTTCCGTGCTCGTGGTGCTGGTAGTGATGCCGATGTATTTCATGTCGGCATCCTATCCCATCACCTACAAGTCCGGTCAGGCCACGGTGAAGCAACTGGAGACCAAGCACCAGAAACTGAGCCAGGACCTGGAGAAGGCGCGGCTGCTCGTGCGCAACCTGGACCGTGTCGAGCAGGAGTACAACACCCTGCACGAACAGTGGCAGGTGGCCCAGACCCTGTTGCCTGACGAGAACCAGATGCCGGACCTGTTGCGGAAGGTGACGGCGGCCGGCCAGCAGTCGGGCGTGGCCTTCACCCTCTTCAAGCCGCAGATCCCCACGCCCAACGGGTTCTACGCCGACAATCCCATCGAGGTGTCCATCGAGGGCGGCTATCACCAGACAGGAATATTCCTGAGCCGTCTGGCCAACCTCAACCGGATCATCAACGTGTCGCGTCTGCAGATGAAGGGCGAGGACCAGCAGAAGGACAAGCCCTTCACCGTCAAGACCGACATGGTCCTTACCGCCTACACGCTCAATCCGGGCCAGAACATCCAGCCTCAGCTCGAGGGCAAGGGCGATCGGACCCTGGCCCAGAATACCGGGGGCAAGACGGCCTCCGGGCCCAACAACAGCGCTGCCAGCGCGGGGAACTAAGGGGTGATCAAGATGAAAACATCCGCTTTCAAGCCCGGCTGGACGCTGCTTATGCTGTTGGTCCTCATCCTGGCGGCGGCGCCCGCGGCCACGGCCGCCGACCAGCCGACCGGCGATGACGGTGGCTCGGTCTCTCCTTCGCAGGTGTCCCGGGACCGGATCAACGCCATTCGCGACAACGAGTTTTTCTACCAGTCCTTCGGTCGGCAGGACCCCTTCAAGATCCTGGTCGCCGGGGATTTCGAGCAGGCCAAGGCCGGCGGGCTGCTCGACGTCAACAGCGCCCACCTGGTGGGCGTGATGTGGGCCCAGGACGACAGGTTCGCCCTGGTCGAGAACGGCGACGGTTTCGGATATATCCTGCGTGTGGGCGATCGCATCAAGAACGGTAGGGTCGTCAGCATCCGCAAGAACTCACTCACTGCGCGGGTCACTTTGTACGGGATCACCAACAAGGTGGTTCTCAAGCTGGAAAAATCGGAGGGTTGATCATGTACGGACGGATCCGCTTGGTTTCGTGTGTCTCTCTTGCGGTAATGATGTTCCTCGCCGTCGGGGTCGCGGCCCTGGCCGACCCGTCGGCAGGCGATTCATCCGCCACGGTTTCCCCTCCCAAGTACGGTGGGGAGCCCATTTCCCTCGACGTCCAGGACGCGGAGATCACCACGGTGCTGCGTTCCCTGGCCGGGTTCTCGGGCGCCAACATCGTGGCTTCGCCGCGGGTCACCGGCAAGGTCACCGTGAAGCTGGAGGATGTGCCCTGGGAGGAGGCCCTGGCCGTGATCCTGCGGGCCCACAGCTTCGACTTCATCGAGGAGAATGGGATCTACCGCATCGATACGGCGGAGGACCTGCGCCAGGAGAAGCTGTCCACCGAGCGGGCGCGCAAGCAGGTCGAGGACCTGTCCCAGCTGCGCCTGGGGCTGGTGAAGCTGCGCTACGCCAACGGTGAGGAAGTCAAGGATTCCCTGGAGAAGATGTTGAGCGATCGCGGCAACATCGATGTGGATGTCAGGACCAACAGCCTGCTCATCAACGATATCCAGGAACGGGTCGACCTGATCAAGGACATGGCGATCAAGCTCGACTCCAAGACGCCCCAGGTGGAGATCAACGCCCGGCTGGTGGACATC
>CAYPVD010000061.1:0-14136 GCA_964414055.1 uncultured Fibrobacteraceae bacterium | reverse complement strand
CACCGCGGCCCGCAACCCGGGTCCTGCTGCGACCGTTTCTCTGGCGCGCGGCTCGGGGTCCCAGCCCTTCAGATCCCAGCCTGGGGTCCGTTCCGCGGCCCGGAACGTGCCGGACTTCAGGAAGGTGAACTCCTCCCAGTCCAGGTTGCCGTCCCCGGCGTCCTTGATGCGCAGGCGATAGGTGTAGGTGCCCGCGGGGGCGCCGGCCGGTACGGTCTGCACCATGTCCTTGCGGGTCAGGGACGAGCCGGCCGGTATGCTGATGCCGGACCACGACTGGATCCCGTAGATGGTCCCGTCGGGCAGCTCGGTTTCGAGGATGATGTCGAGGCCGACTGTCTGCGCCGAAGCGTTGGCGATTTCGGCGTCGAAGGTGAAATTCCCGCCGCCGTCGGGGATCACGACGGGTACGGCCTTGGGGTTGAGGGTCACCTGCACGTCGTTGGGCAACAGGTCGTTGCGCAGGATCTGCAGTCCGTTCTCCTGGTTGGCCACGTACACGTGGTCGGCATCGAAGGCGGGGGTGCGGGCGCGGTAGCCCAGGTCGTAGTAGCCGGCCTCGAAGGGGGCCGACGGATCGGTCACGTCGAACATGCGCAGTCCGCCCAGGTAGTCGGTCACGTAGGCGTACCCGCGATCGAGGATCACGTCGTGGGCCTGATCGACGGTGTGCGCCTGGGCCACCGCCACCGGGAAACCGGGGTCGCTGATGTCGATGACGAGCAGACCCTCGGTGTCGTCGGCCACGAAGACGTACTGGTCCCTGACGGCCAGTCCGCGGGCGCGACCGGGGGTATCGAGAAAGCCGATCTCCACCGGGGCCAAAGGATCGCCGAGGTCGGCGATGCGCAGGCCGGCCGTGTCGTCCGCCACCAGGAGCAGCCCGTCCTGCAGGGCCACATCCCAGGCGTAGCCCGCGCTGTCGAAGGAGCCCGCTTCCACGGGGTCGCCGGAGCCCGAGATGTCGAAGATCCGGATGCCGTCGGTCCCGTCGGCCAGGTAGGCCAGGTCGTCGACGAGAACAAGATCGTAGGCGCGGTCGGCGGTGTCGGTGTTGCCGCTCAGCAGGGGATTAGCGGGGTCGGACACGTCCACGATGGTCAGTCCCCACGAGTAGTCGGCCACGTAGGCGTAACTGCCCCGGACCTTGACGCCGGTGCCCCAACCGGGGGTGACAAGCCACCCGATCTGCACCGGGGCCGTGGGGTCGGAGATGTCGAAGATCCGCAGGCCGTCGTAGTCGTCGGCCAGGTAGGCTACGTCCGCCCGGACGACCACACCCTGCGCCCAGCTGCCCACGTCGAAGAACGCGGTCTGGAACGGATGCGTGGGGTCGGACACGTCCAGCACCTTCAGGCCGTCGGAGAAGTCGGCGAAGTAGGCGAAATCCCCGTTGACCGCCACGTCGAAGGCGAAACGGTCGGCGATGAAGCGGCCCACGGCGAAGGGCGCCGCCGGATCGGCGACGTTGATGATGAGCAGATCGCCGTTGCTGTCGGCCACGTAGGCGAGATCGCCGCTGACGGTGACCTGCCGCGACAGGCCCGGGGTGGCGAAGAAACCGGCTTCGAAGGGGTGGTAGGGGTCGGATACGTCGATGATGCGCAGCCCGCCCGTGTAGTCGGCGACGTAGGCGTAGCCCGCCCTGTACTCGACCCGCAGGGCCCAGCCCGGCGTGTCGAGGTAGCCGGTCTCTACGGGCGCGGTGCGGTCGCTCACGTCGATGATGCGCAGCCCGTCCTGGCCGTCGGCCAGCAGCACGTGGTCCCCGTAGACGAAGGCGCCATGGGCGGTGCCGGCGGTGTCGAAGGAACCGACTTCCGCCGGATGGGCCGGATCGGTCACGTCGATGATGGACAGGCCGGCCTCGTCGGCGGCCACGTAGGCGTATGAGCCGTCGGTGGACACGTCCCTGGCCGCATCGGCGGTGATGAAGAATCCGGTTTCCACGGGGTTGGCCGGGTCCGAAACGTCGACGACCCGCAGCCCGCTCTGGACGTCGGCCGCATATGCCGTGCCGCCGGAAATATCCAGGCCGGAGATGGGTTCGGGAACCAGCAGACGCCCGGTCCGGGTCGGATTTTCCGGCACCGCGGCGTCCAGCACTTCCAGGAAGCCGCCGTTGGCGTAGCACGCCACGTCGCCCACCCAGGCCACGGCGCGGCAGGGGCCGCCCGCCCAGCCGCCCAGCCAGGTCATGTTCAGGCTGTCGCCGGTGAGCTTGTCGGGGCCCGCGGAGGTCTTGGCTGCCGGTGGCAGGGTGGGATCCGGACCGGGGTCCGGGGGTACCGTCGCGGACAGCGCCGTGCTCGATACCAGTAACAGTATGCCTACAAACAAAATCATGGCTTTATGCAAGCTCATGGATGACGACCTCCGGTATGGGAATTTCCCCTGTGGGTGCCCTTGACGGACACTATCATAGCAAAAAATGGTACTCTAGGTCAATTATAACAAGAGAAGATAGCTCCTGAAACAAGAGGCCCATGAACGTAACCGGCCAGTAGCAAGGAAGATAGCCGCAGGTTATCCCGCGACGAATTCCAGTTCCTTGACCTGGGGGATCATGCCCGCCCGGTGTCCGCGGTCGAGCAACTCGCGGATGGCCGCCCGTCCCTGCTCGCCGTAGTCCAGGGTCCAGTCGTTGACGTACATGCCCACGAACTCGTCGGCCAGTTCCAGGCCCATGTCCCGGGCCCAGCCCAGGGCGTAGTCCAGGGCGGCCCGGCGGTTCTCCAGGCTGTACCTGATGCTGGCGGTGAGGATGTCGCTGATGTCCTTCATCTTGTCGCCGTGGCGCTTGTGGATGGCGTTGCCGCCCAGGGGCAGGGGCCAGTCCTTGTGGCCCGTGGTCTCCCACCACCAGCGGCCCAGGTTGAGGCACTCGCTGAGCCCCGCCTCGCCGTAGGTGAGCTGGCCTTCGTGGATGATAAGTCCGGCGGGAAACTCGCCCGCGACCACCCGCTCGATGATCTCGTCGAAGGGCACCACCACGGGCTGGAAGTCCCCGATGGCCAGGCGCAACTCCAGGTAGGCCGACGTCATCAGACCCGGTACGGCGATGGTCATGCCCGCCAGGTCGGCCGGGGCGATCGGTTGCGGGGCCACGACCATGGGCCCGTAGCCGAAACCCATGCTCGCCCCGGCGGGCAGCAGGGCGTACTTGTCCAGCACGTAGGCGTAGGCGTGGATGCTGATGGCCGTGATGTCCAGTTCCCCGTGCACCGCCCGTTCGTTGAGGGTCTGGATGTCCTGCATGACGTGGGTGAAGTGGTAGGGGCCGGTGTCGATCTTGTCCTTGGCCAGGGCGTAGAACATGAACGCGTCGTCGGGGTCGGGGCTGTGGCCCAGGGTCAATTCGATCTTGTCGGACATCATGTGCTCCAGGCCGGTACGGCGGGGGCCGGGGTTGCGGTTTTCAGCTCAGGATCGTGTCCTGCGGTTGGCCACAAATAACAGGATGAGACCCACGAGGGCCAGGACCAAAACCAGCCGCAGGGGGAAACCGATGTCGCCACCCTGGTCGGGGGCCGTCTCCTCATCCGATCCGGAAGCGGTGGAATCCCCGGCGGTGGCGAAGACGTGCGCTTCGGGCGTTCCCTGGAGTCCGCCCCCGGACAATTTCATGGTCACCCGGCGGCCGGCCTCGATCTCCGGGCCACGGAAGCGGCCGTAGCCCTGGAATTCGGAGGACGGATCCGGCTCCAGGCCCAGGCCCTGGACCTCCAGCCAGTCGGGCGAGACCAGCAGGCTCCACGTCCGCACCGGGACGTTGAAGCCCACCGGCAGGGTCATGTCCTCGGACCAGGGCACGCGCCCGGTCAGGCGGATGGTGTTCTGGCCCCAGGTCAGGGGTACGGACAGTCCCAGCCGGTCCGTGCCGAGGGAACCGGTGGCGATAGGCGTGGGGTCGGGCCCGCGGCGGTAGGTGGCGTCGATGTCCTGCAGTCCGCCGGGCACGGCCATGGTCAGGGTGTGGTCCGAGGCCATGATCGTCCGCTGGGGCGAGGTGGCGTTGTCGACCTGCAGCATGTATTCCAGCTTGAGGGTCTCGCCCTGGCGCTGGACCACCAGGTTCAGGCCCGTGACGGTGACGGCCTGCAGGTCGTCGAATGTGTCGAACACGTGGATGGTCAAGGTGTCGGCGACCATTTCCCGGCCGGTGAAGCTGAACCAGTAGGGCACATTCTGCCACCAGGCGGTCACGATGTACTGCCCGGCGTCCCGCAGGGGGACCGAACCTATGGTGAACGTCGAACCGGAGGGTCGGGTATCGACGATGTTGTTGGGCCGGGCCGTGAGGTAATCGATGGTCAGGCGGTCCACGGCGCCCGGTGAGCGCGTGGTGGCGTTGACGACCTTGAAGGTCACCGGTTGGGCGAATCCGTCCCTGGTCTGGGCGTGGGCCGACGGGATTCCCGACGACCCGATCGTGGCCGCGACGGCCAGCGCCGCCAGGATTGTCCTGGCGACCACGGGAATTTGGCATCGTCCGTGCATGTTCCCTCCCTTGGGGCGGCAAGCTGCCCGCTTGAGTTACCCTGCTTCATCCGGTACATTCGCAGCCGAGTATAGGGGACTTGGGCTCCCGTGCAATCATTCCCTGCCAACAAAGGCGGGTCCGCATGCAGAACAGAGCGATGGCTGGTCCGGGGTGGGGGAGCAGATTCCGTGCCGGGTTCATGCTGCCGGTGCTTCTGGGTGTGCTGCTGTCACCGACGGCAGGACATGCCCAGTACCGGTGGGAGACCTGGCATACCGAGACCTTCACCCTGGAGCCCCGGGAGTCCTTCCAGTTCCGGGTCGCCTTCGACGACATCCAGGTGCGCAGCTGGAAGCTGGTGGTCGACGGCCAGGACCACAACTGCGATCTGAGCGTCCTGAGGGTCAAGGGCGAGTCCCTGCTCTACTACCAGACCGACGAGTCCCGCCACGAGGTGCTGGTGCCCTGGGGCAAGGGCGAGGAACTCATCGTGGTCCTGACCAACCGCCGGGATAAGGCGACGTTCACGGTGGATTTCCTGGGTCCGCCCCGCGACCAGGTCCATGCGGCCTACAGCTACCACGTCAACCGGGCCCTGGAGGCGTTCGCCGCCGGCAGGCGCCTGGACGCCCAGGACGAGTGCGGCAAGGCGTTGCGCGAGGACGACCGGGACGATGTGGCCAAGGTCCTGCTGGCCAGCTTCCTGCGGGAGGGGCGCTACTACACCCGGGCCGCGGCCCTGGTGGACGAGGCCCTGCAGGGGGACCTGCCCCCGGAGATGCGCACCCTGGCCGAGGATCTCCAGTCCGAGCTGGTGATCCTGCGGGCGCCGCTGGCTCCGACGATCCGGGAGCGCCTGGACCGGATCAATTCCCTGCTGGACAAGGGCGAGGGGGGCCGGGCCGTCGAGCTGTGCGACGAGGTTCTGCGGGAAAAGGCCCTGCCCCTGCGGGCCAAGAGCCTGCTGCACCTGCTGCGGGGACGTGCCCTGGACATCCAGGAGCGGGACTTCGAAGCCATCGACGCGTACACGACGGCGCTGGGTCTGGCCCGCAGCAAGGCCGAGGAGGCCGTCATCTATTTCCACATGGGCCGCCTGTACCGGAAGATGGGCAACCAGGACCAGGCCCGCGGAGCCTTCACCATCGCCCTGCAGGCGGGGCTGCCCAGCGGTCTGGAACTGCAGGCCCGGGAGAATCTCAAGGCCATCGAAAGCCATCCCGACCGCTAGCGGTCGGGACAGGCCGGGAGCACGAAGCGTGATCGTTCACCGTGACTGTTTTCATTTCCGGGGCCATGTGCCCTGCCGTCCGCACAAGGAAAGGGGCCTGCACTGCGACCAGTGCCCCGAGTTCCGGCCGCGCACAGGGCGCATCCTGATCATCAAGCTGGGGGCGGCCGGAGACGTGATCCGCACCACGCCCCTGCTGCATCCGCTCAAGCGGGATTATCCCGACCATGTCCTGACCTGGGTGACGGATTTTCCCGACCTGCTGCCGGCCGCGGTGGACGACCCGGTGCCCCTGGATGCCGAGACCCTGCTGTGGCTGCGCCACACCCCCTTCGACCTGGTGATCAACCTGGACAAGGACCGCCAGGCCTGCGCCCTGGCCGCCGAGGTCCGCGCCGACAGGCTCTGGGGCTTCACCCTGGGCGACGACGGCATCTGTCGACCCGTGACCGAAGGCGTGCCTGCGGAGCAGGCCGCCGCCGCGGAGGCCAAGTTCCACACGGGCCTGTTCGACGACGTGAACCAGGCCTGCACCCTGAGCTATCCCCAGGAGATCTTCGCCATCTGCGGCTACGAGTTCCAGGGCGAGGAATACATCCTGGATCGGCCCGAACCCACGGTGGATTTCGGCTTGCCGCCGGAGGGGGTGCTGGTGGGGCTGAATACCGGTTGCGGGGGACGCTGGACCAGCCGTCTGTGGCCCGAGCACCACTGGGAGACCCTGGCCCATTCGCTGCGGGAACAGGGGTTCGTTCCGGTCCTGCTGGGCGGGAAGGCCGAGGACGAGCGCAACCGGCGCCTGGCGTCCCGGACCGACGCCCTCTATCCGGGCTACTTCGACCTGCGCACCTTCATCAGCCTGATGGATCGCTGCGACGTGGTGGTCACTGCGGTGACCATGGCCATGCACATCGCCCTGGGCCTGGGCAAGAAGCTGGTGCTGTTCAACAACATCTTCAATCCCCACGAGTTCGAACTGTACGGACGCGGCCGGATCCTGGAGCCCTCCTCGGGCTGCACCTGCTTCTTCCAGCCCCGCTGCACCCGCGAGGACTTCTGCCTGGAGACCCTGGAGCCTTCGGCCGTGCTGGCGGCGGTGCGTGAGCTGGCGGACGGGTCATGAAACTGGCGTTCCTGGGGCCGGCTCCTCCTTTCCGCGGGGGGATCGTCACCTACTACGGGCTACTGGCCCGGGCCCTGAAGGAACGCGGGCACGAGGTGTTCTGGGCCTCGTTCAGCCGGCAGTACCCGGGTTTCCTCTTTCCCGGCACGACCCAGAAGGGCGAGACGGCGCCCTGGCTGGACCATCCCAACACCCCGCGTTTCGTGCCTTGGTCGCCGTGGAGCTGGTGGCGCGCGGCGCGGGACATCCGGGCGGCCGGACCGCAGGCCGTGGTCATCAAGTACTGGCTGCCTTTTTTCGCGCCGGGGTTCTGGGCGGTCACGGCGCTGCTGCGGCGCTGGACCGACATCCGCATCATCTACCTGCTGGACAACGTCATCCCCCATGAGAAGTATCCCCTGGGCATGTTCCTGACCCGGCTGGCCCTGGGCAACGGCCACGGTTTCATCGCCCAGAGCGAGCAGGTGCGCCAAGACCTGTTCACGACCCTGCCGGGCACCGACCCGGCCCGCGTGCGCACGGTGCCCCACCCGGTATACGATTTCGGTCGGCCCGGTCGTTCGCGCAAGAGCCGTCGCGAGGCCCGCGTCGCCCTGGGTCTGGCGGAAGAGGCCCGCATCGTGCTGTTCTTCGGCTTCATCAAGCCCTACAAGGGGGTGATGCACCTCATCGACGCGGCCGGTCCTCTGCGGCGGGAGTTCGGCGACGGTCTGCAGGTGCTCATCGTGGGGGACATCTACGGGGAGAAGCAGCCGTACCTGGACCGGATCGCGGCCTCCGGCGGCAAGGACATCATCAAGCTGATCGACGGGTTCGTGCCCGACGAGACTGTGGAGGACTACTTCCTGGCCGCCGACCTGGCGGTCCTGCCCTATGTCTCGGCCACCCAGAGCGGAATCGTGCAGATCGCGTATCATTACGATCTGCCGGTGGTCACGACCCGGGTGGGCGGGCTGCCCGAGGTGGTGCTGGACGGCCGGACCGGTTTCCTGGTGCCCCCCGGCGACGCGGGCGCCCTGGCCGCCGCGGTGACCCGGTTTTTCCGGGAACACAAGGCCGCCGAGTTCGTTTCCGCGGTGGCCCAGGAGAAGCGCAAGTACTCGTGGGACGCCATGGCCGACGCCATCGAGGAGCTGGCCGGGCAGACGGAGCGGAACTGACATGAGCGGCAAGCTGACACCGGAAAAACTGGCGGCGGAGCTGGCCGAGGGCAGGATCGTGGCCATGCCGCTGCGGCAGTGGGAAGAGCTGGCACCCGCCTTCCCGGAGGTCTCCCGCACGCCCACGGGGATGGGGGCGCCCATCCTGCTGGTGCGACGTCCGCAGCCGGGCAAGAAGGCCCTGGGCTGGGCCATCGTCGAGGAGAGCAAACCGGGCGAGCGCGTCATCCGTCCCCTGGGTTCCCGCAAGGAGGCCCAGACCCTGATCGGGGAGCGGCTGGCCGCCTACGAACGCATGTGGGACGGCTGAGGCTCCAGCGAACCTGATTACTACAACTGACCGGGGGTCGGTTCCAAGCATGATCAAGACGGGTTTGGCAGTTCTGACGGAGGATGGCTGCACGTCCCTGCGCGGTCGCCGCGCGGGGCTGCTGGTGCACCCGGCCTCGGTGGACGCCCGGCTGCGGTCGGCCGTTTCGCTCCTGCGCGCCGATGCGGACCTGCGCGTGCTGCTGGGTCCCCAGCACGGTCTGCGCGGCGAGACCCAGGACAACATGATCGAATGGGAGGGTTTTCGCGACCCTATCACCGGGTTGCCCGTGCACTCCCTGTACGGCGAGCACCGCCGGCCCACCGCCGCCATGCTGCAGGATATCGACGTCCTGGTCATCGACCTGCAGGATGTGGGCGCCCGCTATTACACCTTCATCTGGACCATGCTGCTGTGCCTGGAAGCATGCGCGGAGCACGGTCGTCAGGTGATGATCCTGGACCGGCCCAATCCCCTGGGCGGCGTGGCCGTGGAGGGGACCCTGCTGGACTCCGGGTACACCTCCTTCGTGGGGCTGGCCTCCATCCCCATGCGCCACGGTCTGACGGTGGGCGAGCTGGCCCGCCTGTTCACGGCCACCCGGAATATCGAGGTGGAACTGGATGTCGTACCCATGTCCGGCTGGCGGCGCGCCATGGATTTTCCGGCCACCGGCCTGCCCTGGGTCATGCCCTCGCCCAACATGCCGACGGTGGAGACGGCCCGGGTCTACCCCGGCGGCTGCCTGCTCGAGGGTACGAACCTGAGCGAGGGCAGGGGCACCACGCGTCCGTTCGAGATCCTGGGCGCTCCCTTCATCGACCCGGACGCCCTGTGCGCCCGGCTGCGCTCCGAACAGCTGCCGGGGTGCATCCTGCGCCCCCTGTACTTCCAGCCCACCTTCCACAAGTACGCGAACGAGGTCTGTGGCGGGGTGCAGGTCCACGTGACCGACCCCGAAGCTTTCCTGCCGGTGGCGACCTACGTGGCCGTGCTCGCGGCCATCCATGAACTGTGGCCGGATGATTTCGCCTGGCGGCAGCCTCCCTACGAGTACGAGACGCGGAAACTGCCCATCGACATCCTGGCCGGAGGTCCGCAGCTGCGCCGGGCCGTGGAGTCGGGTACACCCGTGTCGGATCTGACAGCAACCTGGGCGCCGGATCTGCAGGCGTTCGCGGCCCAGGCCGCCCCGTACCGGCTCTATGAGTGACCGGCTGCGGGGCATGGTGCTGGCGGCGGGTTACGGCACCCGCCTGGCGCCGGTGACCGACCAGGTGCCCAAGCCCCTGTTGACGGTGGGGAACGCGACCCTGCTGGACCGCGCCCTGCGGACCCTGGCTACGGCCGGGTGCGGGGCCGCGGCCGTCAACACCCACCACCTGGGCGGGATGATCGCCGCCCACCTGGCGGCCGCCCAGACGCCCCTGCCGGTGAGGTTGTTTCCCGAGGCCGAGATCCTGGGCACCGGCGGCGCCCTGCACGGCGCCCGGGATTTCCTGGCGGGCGCTCCTGATTTCCTGCTGCACAACGGGGATGTCCTGTGGACGGGGACGGTTCGGGATCTGGTGGACCGGCACCGCCAAAGCGGCGCCCTGGCCACCCTGTTGCTGACGGACTGGCCGGCGGTCAACACCGTGGCTGTGGCGGGGGACGGCGCGGTCCTGTCCCTGCGCGGGCAGGGCCCGGAAACCGCGTCCCGCCTGACCTACACAGGCATCGGGGTGTTCGCCCGGGCGATCCTGGACGACATCCCGGCGGGGTTCTCGTCCCTGGTCGATCCGCTGGAAAGGGCCCTGCAGGCGGTGCCCGGTAGTGTGCAGGGTGTGGCGCTGCCAGGAGGCGAGTGGTCCGATCTGGGCACGCCGGGTCGTTACCTGAGCGCCCTGGGAACCGAGCCGGAGACCGCCGGCCCCCTGCAGGTCGTGCCCCTGGCCGGCCAGGGCTCGGACCGCCGGTTCTGGCGGCTGCAGGCGGGCTCGTGGTCGGCGGTGGCCATGCTGGATGCCCCCGAGGGTGAGGAATTCGCCCCTCAGGTCGCCATCACCGAGGCCTTGAACGAGGCGCAACTCGGCGCGGCGAAGCTGCTGGCGGTTGACGAACCCGGTCGGGCCCTGGTGATGGAGGATCTGGGCCGGGAGGATCTGTGGACGGCCGCGGCCGGGCTGTGTGAAGCCCCCGACCTGTGGATCGAACTCTACGGGCCGGTGGTGGATCACCTGGTCCTGTTGCAGAAAGCGGGCGAGGGGGCGCTGGGCCGGGTTCCGGCCGTCAGGGAGCGGATCCTGGGTTACGAGGAACTGCGCGGCGAGACGGCCTACTTCCGGGAGCGGTTCCTGCATGGACATCTGGGCCTTCCTCCACAGGAGACCGACGGCCTGGAGGGCGAGTTCGAGGATCTGGCCCGGGCCGTGGCGACCCAGCCCGTAGTGGTCATCCACCGGGATTTCCAGTCCCGCAACATCATGCTCAAGGACGGCCGGGTCCGCCTGGTGGATGTCCAGGGCCTGCGCCGGGGGCCGTTGCTCTACGATCCGGCCTCCCTGCTGTGGGATCCCTATGTCCGGATGCCTGAGCCGGCGCGCCGGGCGCTGGGCGATCGGTTCGCCGCCGCAGTCGACGATGGGGGTTTGACGCCATCCCGGGTGCGGGCCATGTTTCTGGCGGCGGCTCTCCAGCGCCTGATGCAGGCCCTGGGAGCCTTCGGGTTCCTGGGGCACGTCAAGGGCAAGCGGGAGTTCCTGAAGCACATCCCGCGGGCGCTGGCCCATCTGCAGCTTGCGCTGGACGAACTGGCGGGCATGTCCGATGACGATGCCGGCGGCCGGTTCCTGCCCGGGCCGTTGCCCGGGCTGACGACACTGGTGGACAGGGCGGTGCGGCAGTGCGGCCCGGAGGTGACGGATGAGTGAGCGGACCGGCACGAGGTTTCCCCGCTGCAGCGGCGTATTGTTGCATCCGACCAGCCTGCCCGGGCCGGACGGTTGCGGCGACCTGGGTCCGGCGGCGCGGGGTTTCGTGGACTGGCTCGCCGACCACGACCAGACCTGGTGGCAGGTCCTTCCCCTGGGGCCCACCAGTTACGGCGATTCCCCCTATCAGACCCTGTCCGCGTTCGCCGGCAACCCCCTGCTGATCTCCCTGACCGACCTGATCGACGACGGCTGGCTGACGGAAGCGGATCTGCAGGACCGTCCCGTGCTGGCGGCCGAGCGGGTGGATTTCGGGGCGGTCATCCCCTGGCGGCTGGGCAGGCTGGAACGGGCCTGGGCGGTGTTCCTGGAGCGCGCCGACAAGCTCGCCTGGGACGACTTCCGGGGCTGGTGCGATCTGAACGCGGCCTGGCTGGACGATTTCGCCCTCTTCATGGCCCTCAAGCAGGAGCACGGCGGCAAGCCCTGGTACCGGTGGTCGCGGGACCTGGTGCGGCGGGATCCGCAGGCCCTCAAGACCGCGGCGGCGGCCCTGGTCCGGCAGACGGACTTCTTCCGCTTCTGCCAGTGGCTCTTCCACGGCCAGTGGGCCGCGCTGAGGGAGCA
Source organism: uncultured Fibrobacteraceae bacterium (assembly GCA_964414055.1). GTDB lineage: Bacteria > Krumholzibacteriota > Krumholzibacteriia > LZORAL124-64-63 > LZORAL124-64-63 > JAHJTW01. The sequence continues at coordinate 2,290 of CAYPVD010000061.1, read as the reverse complement.
CGCCCAGCAACGGGGCGTATCGATCATGGGGGACATGCCCATCTTCGTGGCCCACGACAGCAGCGACGTGTGGGCCCGCCAGGACCTCTTCCAGCTCGACGACGACGGCCTGCCCCGGGTGGTCGCGGGCGTGCCGCCGGACTACTTCAGCAAGACGGGCCAGCTGTGGGGCAACCCCCTGTACGACTGGCGGGCGGCGGCGGACGAGGATTTCGCCTGGTGGCGGGCGCGTCTGAAGGCCGTGCTGCAGCTGGTGGACGTGGTCAGGCTGGATCATTTCCGGGGCTTCGAGGCCTACTGGGAGGTGCCTGCGGAGGCCGAGACCGCCGAGACCGGTCGCTGGGTCGAGGGGCCCGGCGCGGATTTCTTCCTGAGCCTGCAGCAGGATTTCGGCGAGGATCTGCCGCTGGTGGCAGAGGACCTGGGGGTGATCACGCCGGCGGTGGATGAGCTGCGACGAAGGTTCGACCTGCCGGGCATGCGGGTGCTGCAGTTCGCCTGGAGTGGCCCGGACAACCTCTTCCTGCCCCATGAACACCAGCGGAACACGGTGGTCTACACCGGCACCCATGACAACGACCCGGTCCTGGGCTGGTGGGAGCACCTGGCCGACCGGCGCACCCGCGAAATGGTGGCCGAGTACTCCGGATGCGCGGTGGACGAGCCCAACTGGACCCTGATCCGGCTGGGCATGATGTCGGTGGCCGAGACATTCATCGTACCCATGCAGGATGTCCTCGGACTGGGTCGTCAGGGTCGCATGAACCTGCCGGGATCCGGCCACGGCAACTGGAACTGGCGCCTGGGGGCCGCGGACCTGGAGCACTCCGGTGCCGAACGCCTGGCGCGCATGACCTGGCTGTACCGGCGCGCCCCCGGCCAGGACTCGGCCCGCAGGCAGGACCCCGCCGCCGGGGCCGCCGAGTCCTCGCCATGAACCTGCCGCGCCGTCCCCGCGGGGACTTCCTTCTGCTGCTGCTGGCCACCCTGTTCTTCGGGGCGGTCTCGGGCATTTTCACCAGCACCCTGAACAACTATCTCTCGGACGTGCATCATTTCAACGCGGAGAACCGGGGCTGGCTGGAGTTTCCCCGCGAGCTGCCGGGCTTCCTGATCTTCGCGGTGGTAGGGGTGCTGCTGCTGCGGCTCAGGGAGAGCCGCATCGCGGCGGTGGCCATGGTTCTTACGGCCGTCGGCGCCCTGGGCCTGGGTTTCCTGGCCCGCGGCACCGCCGTCCTGGTGCTGTTCATCATCATCTGGTCCATGGGCGACCACATCATCTTCGCCGTCGAGGGTCCGCTGGGCCTGAAGCTGGCCGCCCGCGGGGGGGAGGGCCGTCGTTTGGGCCAGCTCGGCGGGGCGCGGAACCTGGGCACCATCCTGGGGGTCTCGCTGGTCTGGATCCTGGCGCGTCTGGTGGGCGACCGCTACGAGCTGTTCTACCTGCTGGGGGCCTGCTTCGCCGTGACCGCGGGCTTCTTCTACACGCGCCTGCACCTGGGCAAGCAGGATCCCCCCTCGCGCAAGCTGGTCTACAACCGGGAGTACCGCCTGTTCTACGCCATCAGCGCGCTGTTCGGGATCCGCAAGCAGATCTTTCTGGTGTTCGGCACCTGGGTGCTGGTCTCGCTGCACCAGGTGCCGGTGGCGACCATCGCCCTGCTGTACTTCGTCGCCTCGGTGCTGGGGGTGATCATGCGCCCGCTGCTGGGGGACGTGATCGACTGGGTGGGGGAAAGGGCGGTGCTGGCGGCGGACGAGGTGCTGCTGCTGATCGTGTGCATGGTCTACGCCTTCGCCTCGGCCGTGTTGCCCGCCCCCTGGGATCTGCACCTGCTGTACGGCGCCTACGTGCTGGACATCGTGCTGTTCGCCCTGCGGGTGGCGCGAACCACCTACCTCAAGAAGATCGTGCGCGACCCCGCCGACATCACTCCGACCATCTCCCTGGGCATCACCATCGATCATGCCGTGGCCATGACGTTGCCGGTACTGTCGGGCTGGATATGGGAGCGGTTCGGTTTCCAGTACGTGTTCATCATGGCCGGCGCCATCGCCGTGGCCGGCTTCTTCATCTGCCTGCGGATCAGGGTGCCGGACCGTACGCCGGGACCGGTCTGATTTTGCGCCATCCCCCCTCGGGGTGTTATCTTGCTTGTCATGAGGGGAAGAAAGGATCTTTGTCCATGCGCAGCTGCATCCTGTGGATCACCGTCATCGCCGTCGTTTTGCTGCTGGCCGGTTGCGGCGCCACCGACAAGACCACCGCGCCGTCGGGGGACCTGAATCC
>CAYPVD010000060.1:0-14180 GCA_964414055.1 uncultured Fibrobacteraceae bacterium | reverse complement strand
CGAGGGGGAGGAATCATGATGAACAAGCTTCCTTCAATTTCCTTGTCGGTCTTGTTGATGCTTGTGTTGCTGGCGGGCTGTTCGGGGGAGAAGGTCACCGCCCCCCCGGAAGCGGTCCCGCAGGCGGGCGACGAGGGCCTGACTGCTGTTCAAGGTGAGGTCGTGACCCTGGATGACCTGAGATCGGGCCTGGGGACGGGGGACAAGGTGACGGGGCCGGATGTGGCCATCACCGCGTTCACGGCCACGCCCGTGGTGTTCCCCGGTAATGTGTTGACCCTGCAGGCCACGGTGGCGAACCTCGGTACGGCCGCGGCCAAGGGTCCCTTCCACGTGTGGATCGGCGCCCTGGGGACGAACGTCACGTTCGTCCAGGTGACCATCGACCGGCTGGCCGTGGGTGAATCCCGCAGCGGGGTGGTGCACTTCGATGTGCCGGCGGAGAAGTTCGCCCGGGCCTATCCGCCGGGGATCTACACCCTTTACTGCACCCATGATTTCAGCGACAACAATCCCGTCAACAACTACCTGCTGGCAGACGTCGATCTGCGTCCGGCGGGTGAGCCCGTGGGAAACATCCAGATCACCGTATCTCCCGATTCCCTGCCGGCGCCCTGGACCCTGGTCGGACCCGACGGGGTTACCCGGCAAGGTGTCGGCGATGCTTTCCTGGGGATGGTGCCGGTGGGTGACTACACCATAACCTGGGAAGATTTCCCGGACTACATCGCACCGGACCCCGAGACGGCGACCCTGACGCTGGGGCAGACCCTGACCTTCCTGGGCACCTATGTCCTGCGGCCCACGGGTACCGTCAACGTCAATCCCGATCCCGACTTCATCGACGCACCGTGGACCCTGACCATTTCCGACGGTTCGCAGATCACCGGGCGCGGGGATCGCTACCTGCCCGGGGTGCCCACCGGCAGCACCACCATCACCTGGGGTGCGGTCTCCGGCTATACCACGCCGCCACCTCAGACCCGGATGCTGTATGAGAACCAGCTCCTGTCCTTCTATGGCCTCTACCTCGAACATGACTTCGGCAAGGTCAACGTCGACCCCAATCCCGACGAACTCGACGCGCCGTGGACCCTGACCCAGTCCGACGGTTCGGTGATCATCGGACATGGGGATCAATTCCTGACCGAGGTGGTTGCCGGTACCCTCACCATGACCTGGGGAGATGTCGCCGGATATCTGACGCCCGACCCGGAGACGGTTGTGCTGCAGACGGGCCAAGTCATCTATTTCTCGGCGACGTACTTCCCCGATTCCGGCGAGGCCATCGGCCTGTACTTCGATACGGAGGCCACTCAGACCTGTGCGGACGCGGAATTCCTCGCCCATGTCCCAGCCTATATCCTGTACACCAATCCCGTCATCGACACGACGCGGGGATTCGAGTGCGGGATCGATCTCCTACGCGCCGGCGGCCGGAATTTCAACAGCATCATGGATGTGAGCTACCCGCTGCCGGCCACCGACGTGGGGGTCAGCACCCCGTTCGACGGGGTCTACAACTACATCGTCGGGTACTCCGATCCCCTGCCCACCACTGAGACGACGGTGATGGCGACCCTGGACATCTTCTTCCTCGATAGTGAGAGCGTGACCATGATCATGCGCGCCGCCGATCCATCTTCGAGCGTCAACGGCATGCCCATGATCATGCTGGAGGATTTCTCGCTGCAGGACGTATTCATCGCCACGCCCGAGGATCTCCTGGCCACCGCCGGGGAATGCGGGGGGACGACCTCCATCGACGGCGTCCGCAACCTGTTCAAGTGACAGGTCCGCGGCATTTTCCCACCGGGGTCCGGCTCGGCCGGACCCCGGTTTTTTGCGTCGTGCCTTGCGTCCGTGGGATCCGGTGGCGACTATTGCGACATGAATGCAGACAACCAGTCATCCGCATCGAGATCTTCGGCAGCCGTCTTCCGGTTATTCAGGGACGTCAGCATGCGCGTTACGGAACTTTCGGATGATGATCGCAAGTGGGTGAAGGAACGCACGGAGCTGCTGTTCGGCGGTGATTTCGTCGTGTCCGGATCCGAGGTCCACGATCCCCACCAGCTGCCGGGGTTCATCGCCACCGAGGGCTTCGAGCGCGTGGGTCTGGTGACCTATGACATCAAGGATACCGACTGCGAGATCGTGACGCTGGACGCCCTCTGCCAGTTCATGGGCATCGGCACCATGCTGCTGGAGAAGGTCGAGGAGACCGCCCGCCGGGCCGGCTGTACCCGCCTGTGGTGCATCACCACCAACGACAACCTGGACGCCCAGCGTTTCTTCCAGAAACGGGGTTTCGTCCTCCGGGATGTCCGCCTGGGCGGAATGACCAAGATCCGCCTGCTCAAGCCCAACGTGCCCAAGATCGGCTACTACGGGATCCCCGTTCGCGATGAGATCGAACTGGAAAAGCCCCTGGCTTCCCCCGCGGAAAGTTGATTCCTGCTGACGCCCGGTGATTCCGGGGTTATCATTTTCCCGCAGTGTCAAAGCGAGGACCGCTCCCGCAGGGGGTGCGGTCCCTTGATGGTTTCATCCGAAACGGAGGCGTCATGAACACCCGCCAGAAGGTCGCCGCATTGCGCAGGCTCATGCAGAAGCACGGGCTGGATATGTACTTCGTCCCCAGCGCCGATCCCCACCAGAGCGAGTACCTGCCCGAGAACTGGAAATTCCGGTCCTGGTTGAGCGGGTTCACCGGTTCGGCGGGGGAGCTGCTGGTGGGCATGCGCAAGGCCGGTCTGTGGACCGACGGGCGCTATTTCCTGCAGGCCGGCATGCAGTTGAAGGGCTCGGGCATCACCCTGATGAAGCTGGGCGAACCGGAGACCCCCGACATGGCCGACTGGGCCGCCTCCCAGCTCAAGAAGGGGCAGACCCTGGGCATGGACCCCACGGTGGTGTCGGTGTCCGCGGCGGCGGAGTTCGAATCCAGGCTGGCGGGGCACGGCATCAAGGTGAAGTTCCTGACGCGCAACCTGGTGGCCGCATTGTGGGACGATCGTCCCGAGCCGAGCCTGGCGCCGCTGGCGGTGCACCCGGTGAAATACGCCGGGGAGAGCACGGCCGCCAAGCTCAAGCGCGTGCGGGCGGCCATGAAGGAGGCCGGAACCACGGCCCATGTGCTGTGCGCCCTGGACCAGATCGCCTGGCTGCTCAACATCCGCAGCCGGGACATCATGTACACGCCGGTGGCCATCAGCTACGCCGTGGTCACAGGGCGTAGCTGCACCCTCTACGTGGACGGGCGCAAGGTCACCGCCGCGGTTCGCCGCGCCCTCAAGGGCAAGGCGTCCATCAGGGAGTATGACACCGTCTGGGATGACCTGAAGGTCCTGGGACGCCGCAAGGGCATGACCGTGTGGATCGATCCGGGGGCGACCAACCGCCGGGTCATCGACAGCCTGGGCCGGGCTTCGTTGCACATGGCGCCTTCTCCGGTGACGGCCATGAAGGCGGTCAAGAACCCCGTCCAGATCGCCGGCTTCGTCGAGGCCCACCGCCGCGACGGCGTGGCCATGGTCAGGTTCCTGCGCTGGCTGGAAAAGGCCGTGCCCAAGGGCGGAGTGACCGAGATGTCGGCGGCCGAGCAGCTGCGCGCCTTCCGGGCCGAGGGCGATAACTTCATGGACCTGAGCTTCGACACCATCAGCGGGTACGCCGCCAACGGCGCCATCATCCACTACAGCGCCACGCCCGAGACCGACGCCAAGCTCAAACCGCGCGGCATCTACCTCATCGACAGCGGGGGGCAGTACCCCGAGGGCACCACCGACATCACCCGCACCGTGGCCCTGGGCAAGCCCACCCGGCGGGAGATCGAGTGCTTCACCCGCGTGCTCATGGGCACCATCGACTGCACCATCACCCCGTTCCCCGCCGGCACTACCGGCCAGCGCCAGGAGATGTTCGCGCGGCGGGCCCTGTGGATGATCGGCGAGGACTATGCCCACGGCACCGGCCACGGGGTCGGCCAGTACCTGGGGGTGCACGAGGGGCCCCACAGCCTGAAGAACATCGTCACCCCGCCGCTGGTCGAGGGCAACATCCTGTCCATCGAGCCGGGACACTACGAGGCGGGCAGGTTCGGCATCCGCATCGAGAACCTGGCCTTCGTGGTCAGGCACGAGAAGCTGAGTCGCGGCGGCCGCACCTGGTACACCTTCCATCCGGTGACCCTGTGCCCCATCGACCGCAGGCTCATCGACAAGAAGCTCATGAGCCGCGATCAGCTCGACTGGCTGAACGCCTACCACGCCCGGGTCTACCGCGAGCTGGCGCCGCGGCTGGACAAGGTTCACAAGGCGTGGCTCAAGAGGGCGACGCGTCCCATCTAGCGGTGTGGTCCCATGTGGCCTGGAAAAGGCGTCATGGAGGTGCCGTGAGCCATGGATGGCGGTAGGTGCCGGAATGCGAAGCGGCCCGCGACAGGAAGTCGCGGGCCGCTGTCCTTTTGCAGGGCACATGGGACCACACCGCTAGATGGGGCGCATCAGCCCTTCTCCTTGTGCCAGGCCGCCAGGAGCTCGGTTTCCCGCTCCGGTTTCAGGCCCATGCGGCCGAAGCGCTCCCGGTCGTCAGCACCGAGGGTCGCCCACCAGTCCAGGGTGTCCCGCACGGTTTCGGAGATGGGCCTGTACTTCAGGCCGGCTGCCAGGGCGCGGTCCACCCTCACGAACGGATGCCCGGCGTCCTCGCCGTCCAGAGGTACCCACACCGGCATGTCCGTCCAGGGCTGGACCTCGTGCGCTGCCAGGAATTCCCGGTCCACCCAGGTGAACGAGGCTTCGGCGCCCGCCACCCGGCGGCAGGTCTCCAGCAGCTCGCCCATGGTCAGTTCCAGGGGCGGGGAGGTGGCGTTGAAGGTGCCCGAGGTCTCGTTCTCCGCGCAGTGGATGATGAACTCGGCCAGGTCCCTGACGTCGATGAGCTCGGTGGGAACCTCCGGAGCGTCCGGGGCGAGAACCTCCCCGCCCCGCTGGACGCGCACGGGCCAGTAGGTGAAACGACCGCTGCGGTCCATGGGGCCGACGATCAGTCCGGGACGGATGTTGCAGGCGTGCCTGCCGAAACGGCTGCGCACCTCCTGTTCGCACAGGGCCTTCAGGGGACCGTAGTTCTCCCCCGTGATGTCCCGCATGGTCGCGGCGGCGGCGATCTGTTCGGGCGTGATGTTGCCCACGGGACTGTCCTCATCGATGCCGCGGACGGAGAAATCCGCGTAGACCGAGATGGAGGAGATGAAGATGTACTGCCGGCAATGATCCCGCAGGAGCTCCGCCGAGTCGGCCACCATGCGGGGGATGTAGCCGCTGGTGTCGATGACGACGTCCCAGTCGCGGCCCACGAGGGCGTCCAGTTGGCCGTCGCGGTCGCCGATGAGTTTTTCCAGGTCGGGAAAGAGCTGTCTGTTGGTGCGGCCCCGGTTGAACAGGGTCAGCTGGTGGCCGCGGGTGCGCGCGTACTTGACGATGGCCGGGCCCAGGAAGGCCGTCCCGCCCAGGATCAGGATCTTCAGGGGTTTTCGGGCCCTCAAGTGGGTGAAGTCGGCCCAGGCGGCGGTGGGAAACAGGGCCAGACCGGCGCCCGCGGCGGTGGTTTTCAGGAAATCACGTCGGGTCAACTTCATGGCCTGCAACCTCCGGTTCGTCCTTTACCAGATGGACGGTCTGGGTGGGGAAGGCGATGCTCATGCCCATGTCCTCGATCATCTTCATGATGGTCAGGTTGACCTCCTGCTTCACGCCCAGGTGCTTGGTCCAGTCGGTGCTGGCGGTGAAGCAGTAGATGAACAGGTCGAGGCTGCTGGGGCCGAACTCGGTGAACTTGACCAGCATGAACTCCTGATCGATGTCCGGATTGCCGCGCAGGTAGTCCTCGATCCTCTGCACGAGGGTGCGGACCTGGTCCACCGACGAGTCGTAGGTCACGCCCAGGGTGAACTTGATGCGTCGCTTGGGCATGAGCGAGTGGTTCTCCACCGTGGCGTTGGCCAGGGCCTGGTTGGGCACCGAGATCACCGTCTTGGCGAAGGTGCGGATACGGGTCGAGCGCAGGCCGATCTCCTCGATCACACCGTCCCCGCCGGGAAAGGTCACCCAGTCGCCGCGGTGGAACGGCTGGTCGATGAGGATCATCAGCGAGCCGAAGAAGTTGGCCAGGGTGTCCTTGGCGGCCATGGCCACGGCCAGACCGCCGATGCCCAGGCCCGCCAGCAGGCCCGAGACCGAGTACCCCAGGTTCTGGGCCACCAGGATGAAGGCCAGCACCCCCAGGAAGACCTTGAAGCTCTTGCGCAGCAGGGGCACCACCTGGTCGTCCAGGCGGGAGTCGGTGCGGTCGGCCATTTCGCCCATGAGAATGGCCAGGGCGTCGATGAGCTTGAAGGCCGTCCAGACGACCACCAGGATGGTGGCGATCCGGAACACCTGGTCGGCTTTGGGGATCCAGTCCGGGTTCACCCCCAGCAGGATCCGCAGGGCCATGTAGCCGCCGATCACCGGCAGCAGCAGGCCCAGGGGGCTGATGATGGCCTCGACCGCCACGTCGTCGGACTTGGTTTTTGTGCGGGCGGCCAGGGCCTGCAGACGTCCGCGCAGGACACTGTTGAGCACCTGGCGCAGGATGAACCCGCACACCAGGAAAAATAGTGCCAGCACCAGCTGCCCCAGCGTCCAGGGGCCGATCATCATGCTCATGAAATCGCTCAGTCGGTCCATCAGTGTTCATCCTTCGCGGTGGGGGCGGACGAATCCTGACCCGGGATCAGGATCCGGCTGCCCGCGGTCAGTTCGGCCACGGATTTGCCCGTGCAGCGGCTCATCAGGTCGAAGAACATGGTCTGGATGCCTCCGATCTCGTACTGGGAGCTGCCCCTGTCCAGCCTGGCAACGGTCCAGTCGATGAAAGGTTGCAGATTCTTCAGGGCGAGCTGGAGGGGGACGATCATCTGGCCCTCGTCGTAGACGAAGTTGATGGTGGAGGGGTTCAGGGCCGCCGCGGCCAGCAGGTGGCGGCGGGTGCGCTCGTAATTGCCCAGGGCCACGTCGGTCAGGGCGGCGTAGAGCAGGGCGTTGGGCACCGGACCCCAGACCTTGAAGCCGGTGCCGGATTCGGCCAGGACCTGGGCCGAGGTGGCGTCACCGGTCAGGGCGTTGCGCCAGACGACGCGGGTTCCGGCGGGAGAGACCAGGGTGGGACCGACCAGTCCGCCGCAGGCCTTGTACAGCTCGCTGGCATGGACCCAGCCCGGTCCGAATTTCTCGGCGTCGGCCAGATCCGCCTTGCCCAGCGGTTGCTGGTACAGGATGAGGGCACCGCTCGAGTCGGCGCCGGCCAGGGCGGTGTGTGCGGTTACCGACCTGATGAGGTTGGTTGCGGCCCAGGACAGGCTGGTGGCCCGCACCACCGGGTCGGCGGGAAAACCCATCTCGTTGCGGTTGTCCAGGCGTACCTCCATCCCCACCAGGCTCCAGGCCATCACCGGCAGCGCCAGCAGGGGCAGCCAGCGGTATCGCCACCAGGTGCGGGGCACCAGGGACACCAGGGTCAGGGCCAGGGGGGCGACCGCGAGGTAGGCGAGGTACGGGTGGATCTGCGAGCGCAGCGGCAGGGCCGGAGCGAGGATCAGCAAGGTCGCCAGCAGGCCCGCCGCGGGCAGGGTCTCGCCCTTGGGCAGGCTGAAGCCGGACCACAGGCCCCAGAGCAGGAAGAAAGCGGCTCCGGCCACGCCCATCTGCCAGGTCACTTGCGAGGCGAGCAGGGGGCCGGGAGACAGCAGCCACCAGCCGAAAGTGGTCAGGTTCGCAATCATCACACCGACCCCGCCCAGGGCGTAGGGGTCGTCGGGGCCGGTGGCGAAATGGGCCATGACCAGGGTGCCGGCGGTGACCACGGCCGCCAGCATCAGCATGATCAGGGCCCAGGCGAAGGACCGGTCCTCGGGTTTGATGGTCTCGCCCCACCACAGGACCGCCAGGAAGAACAACGGCAGGCCGAAACCCGATTCCTTGGCCAGGAAAGAGAGGACCGCCGCGGCCAGGGCCACGGTCAGGGCCCGGCGTGTGCCATCCAGCCAGCGCTCGACGGCCAGCAGGGCGAAGAAGACGGCCAGCAGTTCCTGGATGCCCGAGGCCCAGTACAGGGGCGTGAACGCCAGGGGAGAGGCGGCGAAGACCAGGGCGCCGGTGAACCACGCGCCCGTCGGCAGCCCGGCGCGGCGGCCGATGCGCCCGACCAGGATCACCGCGCCGGCGTGCAGCAGCATGCGGGCGGCGGCCTGGGGGACCGGGTCCAGGCCCCACAGGGCCCAGTTCCCCTGCCACCACCAGTGCTGGCTCAGGATGCGTGCCGGCCAGCCGTGCACCGCGGGGGCGACATGGGCGGCGCGTCCCAGCTGCCCCCAGTCGTCCAGGGTCCACCAGGAACCCAGCGTCGGCAATCTGCCGATGGTAGCTGTCGCCAGGAGGATCAATTCCAGCAGATAGGTCGGCAACGATGACTGTCGGGGTGCGGGCCGCAACTGGTCCATGTTCGTGGTTGCTCCTGGCCGTGAAGAAGAAGGGCCGATGATCCGCCGTCCGTGCTCGTAGGCCCCGGGGACGGCGGGGAATAATCAGGGTTCCCGGGTCGGGGTTATGTTATACAATATGACCGCTGAAGGAAACCTGAACCGAGAACCCCCGTAGCTTGCGTAGTCGGGATCGGACCTGGACATCTGTGCGAAAGGACGACTTGGATCATGAACAACCGCCGGCCATGCGCCGTGTTCGTGCTGTGGGCCCTGGTTTCCCTGGTGGTCGTGTCCACCGGTTGCCGGACGCAGGAGGAAAACCTGCCGGATGCTCCCGGTGCCGTGGTCATGAACCAGCAGGAGCAGGAGGCCTGGGAAATCGCCCTGGTGGAGATGCGCATCACCAAGAACGAGGAATTCGCCGACTCGACCCGGACGCCCCTGCCGCCGGAGGACCTGGCTGATTTTCAGGGGCTCAACTACTTCTATCCCGAGCCCGGCCTGCGTTTCCGGACCCCCTTGATCGCCGCGGCCGGGACGGATACGGTGGTTCTGGTCAAGGGCCAGGGGCAGAAGGTTCCCTACCTGCGCCGGGGCCTGGTGCGTTTCCGGTACCGGGACCGAAACTACCAGCTGACGGTGTTCGGGCCGGCCGACACCACCGGCGGGGACTATCTCTGGCTGCCGTTCTACGATCAGACGACAGGGGAGAAGACCTACCCTGGGGGCCGGTACCTGGATCTGACCGTGGACAAGGACGGCATGGTGGACCTGGATTTCAACTACGCCTACAACCCGTGGTGCGACTACAATCCCGACCAGTTCAACTGCACCCTGCCGCCCCCGGAGAACAGGCTGCCGTTCGCCGTCGAAGCGGGTGAGCAGATCTTCGGGACGGCCCATTGAGCTGGGATCTGCTGGCGGACATCGCCCGCTGGGCCGGATTCGTGGGCTGGTCGCTGCTGTTGCTGACCGTCTCCCTGCTGGTGTACCTGGGTCTGGGGGCGAACTTCATCATCCTGGGGCTGGCCGTGGTCCAGGCCCTGGTGACTGGCTTCCAGCCGCTGGGCTGGAAGCTGCTGCTGATCCTCGCGGGCCTGGCTATCGCCGGCGAGGGCCTGGAATTCGTGGTCGGTACCTTCTATCCCGTGCGCAAGGGGGCCTCGAGCCGGGGCATCACCCTGGCCTTCGTGGGCGGTCTGCTGGGGGCCGCGGTGGGCCAGCTCCTGGTGCCGGTGGTCGGGGCGGTGGTCGGCAGCTTTCTCGGAGCTTTCACCGGCGCCGTGCTGGGGGAGTACCGGCGGCTGCGCAGGATCGAGCCCAGCCTGCGCCTGGGGGCCCACGTTTTCACCGGCAAGCTGCTGGCCATGGTCCTCAAGCACGCCCTGGGCCTGGTCATGATCTTCCTGATCCTGGCGGCCACCAGACCTGGTGGCTGAACGAAAGGATGCGCCCATGACGACCCGTAGACTCCTGCCGGTTTCCCTGACGGTGCTGCTGGTTTTTTTCCTGGCTCTTCCGTCGGCGAGGGCGGAGAGCTGGTGGCTGCAGGCCGGCTGGACCCATAGCGACGTCGGTCTGGCCGATGAAGGTGATGGTTTCTGGACAGGTGTCGAGGGTCGGCAGGTGCTTGGCGGCAACACGCTCGAACTGGCATATTCCGTGGCCTATGTCCAGAAGGCCGGTTCCCAGGTCATGCTGTTTTCCGATGTGAACGAGGGCAACCGCCTGGGCCGGGCCGAGGTGACGCTCCACGTGTTGGAGCCGATGGTGACCATCGGAGCGGTCATGGACGCCGGCCCGTTCCGCATCAAGCTGTACGGGGGCGGGGCCGTGGGCCTCAAGCTGTCGGAGCAGTGGGATCAACCGCCCGGAGCGGCGGACCGGACATACAGCTACGAGAACCTCGATCTTGCCGGTGTGACGGGCCTTGATCTGCGCCGCGGCGCCTGGCTGGTTACGGTCCTGTACAGTGCAGGCCTGCTGGATCAGCTGCTGACCGAGGGTGTTGCTCCGGTTTCGAAGTCGAGCCAGGCCGAGGACCCTCTCGGCGGAGCCTCCCTGCCCGTTGCCGGACAGAATGTCGCCTGCTGGCGGCTGGGCGTGGGTTATCGGTTCGGCGGCTGAGGTCTGTTCGGCAGTCAGCAGTGGACCACCTGGAGCAACCCCAGGATGACCAGCAGGATGCTGACCAGGGTCCGGAAACGGCGTTCGCTGATGCTCAGATGAAGCCGGTTGCCCACCCAGGCGCCCAGCAGCACCGCAGGCATGACCGCCAGGGATGACCACAACCGCGGCACCGTGACCAGGCCCCCGACCACGTAGCTGGGCACGCGTACGAAGGTCATCATCAGGAAGATGGTCATGAGGTTGCCCCGGAAGGCGGCCTTGGTCGAGGCGCTCAGCTGGTACCAGATGATCAGCGGGGGGCCGCCGGTGCCGAACAGGCCGGTCAGCAGGCCCGAGACCAGGCCCGTCGGCGGTGCCAGCACGGCCTTGGGCTTGACGGTCCCCGCAGCCGGCAGACGCAGGAACACCAACCCCACCGCGATCAGGAACACCCCCAGGATGGTCAGGATCAGCTCGGGATCACCGGTCTTCAGGAGCCAGGTTCCCGCCGGTATGCCCAGGGCGATGCCCGAGCCCAGGCCCAGGATGGGGCGCCAGCGGATTTCCCGGCGGGAATGCAGGACCACCCACAGCTCCGCAGGCAGGTTCACCAGCAGCAGCATTACCACGACGTCCTGCATGTCGGGATAGATCAGGGCCAGACTGCCCACGGCGATCAGTCCGGCGCCGAACCCGAACAGGACATAGACCATCTGGGCCGCCATGAGGATCAGGCAGGTGGCCAGATAGACGGTCAGGTCCGGAAAGACAAGCGGCGGCATCATCGCCCCCGGAGGTTAGAGGCCGAAACCGTAGCGGAAATCGACCGTCAGCCAGGTGGAATCCTCGTCCTCGGGCGAGACGATGGCCAGCCGGGTGATGGTCTGCGGCAGGCGGTCGCTGACGGCCAGGTCCAGGGTCATGCGCGCCACCGACAGGGAAAGCCCCATGGACAGGGGTACGTGGTCGGTATCCTGGTTCCCGGTGGGCGAGTCGCGGGTCACCGTCTCCAGACCGACGGCGGCGCGGGCCGTCAGCAAGGGATGGAGCCGGGTCTCGAAGGCCAGCCGAAAGACGACGGCCTGGTCGATGAGCTGGCCGCCGGGGCTGTCGGCCGGCAGGGTGATGCGGGCGTTGTCGCTGCCGGCCAGCCATTCCCCGGAGCAGACCAGCATCTTGTCCGGGTCGGGGAAAAGGTCCAGGGCCAGGCCCAGGTGCACCAGGTCGCGGTCCAGGGGCGGATTGTCCAGGGAGCCCTCGACATCCTCCAGCAGGTGGAACTTCTCGTGGATGTACTCGGCCACCGGGACCAGGGCCACCCGTTCGCCGAGTTGCACGAAGGCCCGACCGCGCAGACCGAAGCTGCGCCAGGAATCCTGGTTCCCCACGGCGTCGCCCGGAACCGGGCTGGTGGAACTCTGGCTGATGCCGCGCAGTTCCCCGCCGAGATCGAGCATGACTTTCTGGCCCAGATCCATTCTCAGACCGCAGCCCAGGTCGGTGCGGGTGGTCTTCAGCACACCGCCTGTCCGATCGGTGGTGTCGCTTGCCCGACCGTACCTCACCGCGGCGGTGGCGGACCCGAATCGGCGGGCGTAGATTCCGCCCACGTACCCGGAAAGATCCTTGTCGTACAGACTGCCCGGGTCGGCGTCCTGCTGCCTGGCCGTCAGGAGAAATCCCACTGTGCCCCAGCGCCCCGCAGCGTCCAGGTCGGCGTTCAGTTCCACACCGGGGCCCGAAACCAGGAAACCCCACTGGTCATGGTAGCCGCCGCCGAGGTCGAAACGGCCCGAGTCGATGGTCAACAGGCCGGGGTAATCCGCCAGGGCCGCGCACCAACGACGGGTCTCGGCGTCGTCGGTGAAGAAATCCTGGCGTCCGCCCAGGGCGGCGATGCGGGCGGTCGTGGCCGCAGACGGAACCGCAGCCAGCAGGGCGAGACCCAGCAGTTCCGCACCTAGGAATCCGGGGCTCCGAGACCATATCCGTCGCAGACGACGCAAGATCATTACCATCCTTTCACGTCATGATGGACAGGAATCGGGGCTGGTCATTGCCGGACAGCGGCCGAATCCACGGCCGAGGGCCCGGCCGTCGGCGGTCCCTCCAGGGGTACCAGCCTGCGGTACATACGGTAACGGTTGAGGATCTCTTCCACGTAGGCGACGGTTTCCCCCCCGCGATAGTAGCCGTAGCGGGTCTCCTGGTAGTACTTGCGCTGCATGAGCAGGGGCAGGGTTTCGGCGAGGCTTCCCTGCCAGACGTTGGGGTTGCGGGCCAGGTCCATGGCGATGCGGCGGGCGTCGGTGACGTGACCGTGGCCCGCGTGGTACTCGGCCAGGGTGAATCGCCACCGATCGAGGGAATCCAGGTAGGCGTACCTTTTGTAGATGGTGCGCAGCAGGTTGAGACCCGCCCTGATGTTGGTGCGGACGTCGAACAGCGAGTCGGCGCCCACCTGCGCGAAGCGGGGCAGGACCTGCATCAGCCCCCTGGCGTCGGCCTTGCTCCGGGCCGAGGGCACGAAACGGGATTCCTGGTAGATCAGGGCGGTGACCATGCGCCAGTCCAGGCCCGTGGGCGCCGCTTCCCGGCGGATCACGTCGTCGAAGGCGGAGATCCGGCCGCTTTTCTCGGGGCGGTGTTCCGGGGACCGCAGCATGCGAATGGATCGGGGATTGCTGAAGTAGCGGTCGTAGATGACGCCGTAGACCTGGCTGCGGCGCAGGTTGCCGTCCGAACCCATCCGGATGTGCTTCTTCAGGAACGAGTTCAGGGCCGCCTTCAGCTCGGGGCTGTTGTGACGCACCAGCCAGACCGTAGGCAGCCTGTCGGTCAGGACCGGCCCGAGTTCCAGATCGGGCAGGTATTCCATGGCGGCCCGGGCCACGATGTCGTCCACCACCACGGCCTCCATCTCGCCGCTGCTGACCCTGGTCAGGAGGTCCTCGGCCTGGCAACCGGCCGGGCCCAGGGTGATGAAGAAATGGACCGACGATTCCCTCTTGAGGCGGCGCAGGGTGCGGCGGAAGGGGTCGTTCCAGGGAATGACGACCTGCAGTCCCGCCATGCCTTCCCAGCCCGCGGGTCTGTTCAGGCTCTTTCTCCACACCACGACCTTGTGGACGAAGTTGGTGGGACGGGTGGCGGCCGCCCAGGATTCCAGGATCTCGTTCTGCAGGATTCCTCCTGCGATGACATCGCCCTTGCCCGCGTTGAGCAGGGAAATCAGGTCTTCGCCGGGATCGGGCAGGACGACCTGCAGGTTCAGGCCCCGGCCCCTGGCGAAAGTCTGCAGAAGCTCGAAATCGAAGCCGGCCTGGCCCCCCTTGTGAATGAAATACCCGCTGGAGTTGTAGTTCGTGATCATGCGCAGGGTGTGGTCTTTCCTGATGGCGGGAAAGTCCCTTTCCACCTGGGGATGCTGGATCTCGGGAATCCTGCCGCCGGGTGCATCAACGGAGGGTGCGATGCGTTCCTGACAACCGACGGCCAGCAGCAATCCCAGGGTTCCCGCGGCCGCACTCCCGGTGAATCGCTT
>CAYPVD010000059.1:0-14327 GCA_964414055.1 uncultured Fibrobacteraceae bacterium | reverse complement strand
CCTGGAAGCTGGCCGATGCGGTGGCCAACCCGGATTTCAACGGGTCCACCTTCTCGCCGACTCCCGGGACCTACAACGAGATCGGCGGCACCGACGGTTACGGGGGAGGGGACAACGGCTGGTACACCCACTGGGCCGGCTGGGTGCCCTATGCCAACGGGGGCGACGGAAACGGCAACTGCGCCGGCACGGGCGGCAACTGCAAGAACTACGGCACCCTGTGGAACGACGCCTACAATGCCCTGATGGCCGCCCCGGACAACAACCTGAGCCAGGCAGGCTGGTACGTCCTGATGACCAACCTGCACGAGACGGCCTGGCACGACGGCATGGGCGGGCCGATCTCCGGCTGGCAGCACAAGTACAGCGCCCACATCAAGAACGCCATGATCTACGCCGAGGCCGCCCACTGGGCTGCCGGGGAATACGCCGCAACCACCGCGGCCTTCACCACCGACATCGACGATGACGGTTACGACGAGGTGGTCATGCACAACGACCGCCTGTTCTGCGTCTTCGAGGGTGCGGGCGGCCGCCTGACCAACATGTTCGTCAAGGGGCCGGGTTACGACGACACGGCCATCGGCGTGGACAACGCGTACTGGTCCGGCACCGATGCCGATTACAACGACGCCAACCACGTGGGAGCCTTCAGCGAGGTCTCGCCCAACTACCAGAACGACGGTTACGGCTGGGCCATCGGGCCGGTGGATCCGTCCGGGCCCACGGTCTCGTTGACGTTGACCCGCAACGAGGTGACCAAGGAAATCGTGCTGACCGAGGGCGACCCCTACCTGGATGTCGTCTACCGCGTGGGACCGGCCACCCACTGGATCCAGGCCGGGTTCTCGCCTTCGCTGGTGGACCTGGTCTGGAACGCGCAGATGGACAGGGTGTGGCCCGCCGACGCGGCCTACATGGGCCAGCGCAACTCCAACACAGGCATCGCCGCCGCCTGGGTCATCGGTACTGGCGGTGCGGCCCACCAGAAGGATTTCTCCGGCACCCTCATGAAGGGTGACGAGATCATGGGCAGCGGCGTGTTCCAGCTGCGTCTGTTCGGTGGCCTGACCAGCGCTCCCGACGGCAGCGGGGACATCCCCGAGCTGCGCGCCCTGGTGGCGGCCGTGCACGACACCATCGGCCCGGCCGTGACCGGAGCGGTGTACTACCCGGCGGCCGACCGCCTGCAGCTGACCTTCGACCAGACCGTGACCACCTGCGACCCCGCCGGGGTGACGGTGGTCGAGGGGCTGGGCGGAGGCGGCTCGGTGACCCTGCCCGGCGGCACGTCCGTCAGCGAAACCGGACCCGCGGTGACCCGGACCTTCGAACTGGATGCGGCCACCGCGGCGGCCATCGAGGACCTGAGCGGCGACCTGTATCTGGAGGTGGCCGCGGGGGCCGCCGAGGATGAGAACGGCGTGGCCGGTTCGGCCGTTACCCTCGGAGACGCCCTCCTGATCGAGGTGGCCGCCACGGCCATTGCCATCGACGGCAACATCGAGGCCGGCGAGTGGAGCAACGCTCACGCCCTGGCCGACAGCAACGATTCGGGCTGGACCTCGGCCAACGAGATCGACCGGCTGCTGGTGGACTGGGACCAGGATTACCTCTACCTGGCCATCGACGGCCAGGTCAGCGCCAACAGCTGGCTGCTGTACCTGGATGTGGACCCGGGCTCGGGCAACGGCCAGACCGACCTGACGGCCATCGACGCCTGGGAACGGGGGGCCGTCTTCACGGCCGCCGGTTTCGCGCCCGACTTCGAGTACGGCTGCTATCAGCACCAGTCGGCCTACGACGGCGACGGTTTCTGGCAGCTGTTGTCGGCGACGACGACCCAGGACCGCAGCGGGGAGATCCAGTCGGCGTTCGATTCCTACCATGTCTTCGGCGACGCCTCCGGCAGCGAGATCGCCATCCCCTGGAACACGCTGTACGGGCTGGGACAGGGCGTGGTGCCGGTCGGCGCCCAGGTGGCCGTGGCCGCCGCGATCTGCTGGGATCCGGAGCCGTCCGGGGAACTGGGCGGTGACGTGGCGCCCAACAACCTGGCTGCGGCCCTGCCGACGGTGGACAACTCCTGGACCATCACCGTCGATGCCGACGGCAACGGTCTTCCCGACGGCAACGCCTCGGCCGTGCCGTTGGTGCCCGAGAGAGTCGTCAGCCTGCTGGGAAACGTACCCAACCCCTTCAATCCCATCACCGCCATCAGGTTCAGGGTCGCGGGCGATGAGCCCGTGGCCGTGGATCTTGCCGTTTACGATGTACGTGGACGCCTGGTCGCCACCTTGTTGCGGGACATGGTGGCTCCGGGCGAGCACAAGGTGATCTGGGACGGCCGCGCCACCGACGGCGCGCCTGTCTCCGCCGGAACCTATTTCAGTCGTTTGCAATGTCGCGGATTGGCGTTGACCCGTCCGCTTTCCCTGGTCAAATGAGGAGGACAATCATGCGCTTGTGTAACGGATCAGTCGGCAGGATGCTGTCGCTGCTGGCCATCCTCGTCCTGGGTGCCGGAACGGTCCTGGCCCAGACGCCCCAGACCATCGTGCTGGACGGGGTGAACGATTTTCTGCCCGGCAACCTGCTGGATGCGGACGGCGGGGATACGGAGTATCCCAACATCGATCTTGGTGATGTGTACCTGACCAACGACGCGGTCAACCTCTACCTCGGCATGGACCAGGATCCGGCCGGTTGGGGCACGGTCCAGCTGGGCGTTGCCATCGACGTCAACACCGCCGCGGGGGGCGACACCGATCCCTGGGGCCGCCAACTGGAGTGGAGCCTCGCGCCGACCAAGCCCGATTTCATGTTCTACGTGAACCTGGACAACAACTGGCAGGCCAGCTACCAGTGGGACGGCTCCGCCTGGGTGAACATGGCCCAGGGCCCCGCGGCCTTGAACTGGCAGACCGGGACCGCCTTCAAGGAACTGGCCGTCATGCTCAGCACCCTGGGTGTGGGCCCCGGCGACGTGATCAACATCGAGACCTGGGTGACCCAGGACGGTTCGACCAAGGGTCCGCTGGATGCGGCCGCCGGCGACGGTGTGCAGTTCTCGACGCCCACTGTGACCATCTGGGATTCCACAACTCCCGCGCCCATGACCGACATGTTCGGCTACACGATCCTGGCCGCCGCGGACAACGATCCGCCGCTGCTGTCGGAGGTCGAGCCGACGGACTATCCCGTCGATTCCTTCTTCGATATCTTCTTCAACGAGCCCGTGGACGAGACCACGGCCGAGATCCCGGGCAACTACACCTTCACCGGTGCGACGGTGGTCACGGCCACCCGGGATCCCAGCAACCCCAACGTGGTGCATATCGTCCTGGACAACCCCCAGACCCAGTCGGCCAACCTCTACGTCGTGACCGCGACGGGGGTCAAGGACGTAGCCGGCAACACCATCGTGGATGACGGCGTGGACAATACGTTCGGGTTCATGCTCAAGAACGTGGTCTTCCGCGGCCTGTTCGGGCCTTTCCTGGCCAACCAGGGGGCGGGCCCGCATGAGTTCTCCGTCGAGGGCGATACGGCTCCCTTGACCTTCGGCACCCTGTGCGACACGGGCATCATGGCCGACACGGGGATCGACGACATCTGGGAATACAGCACGATCTTCCTGGTGCCCGGGGATGTGGCGGCCGGCACCGTCGTCGGCGACATCGAGTGGAAGTTCGTCTACAACTGCGCCACCTACGAGCCGCTGCCGGGCAACAGGGTGGCCACCCTGGACCTGGCTACCGGCGCCACCGACACCCTGGAGGCCTACTGGAACGACCAGGATCCCTCGTTCTTCACCTCCCACGACATCGACGTGGAGTTCTTCGTGGACATGAACGGTTCGGCCTACGTGCCGGGTGATGTCGTGACGCTCAACGGGTCCATCCTGCCCCTGACGTACGACCTTCCCTCGTTGACCACCCTTGTCGACGACGGCACGGGCAACGATGCGACCGCCGGGGACGGGATCTTCTCCACCGTGGTGACCTTCCCCGCGGGCGCCGAGAAGAACGTCGCCTACAAGTTCCTTCTCAACGACGTTTACGAGTGCTCGACCCAGGGGGACCGCTCGGTCTACCTGAACGACGAGCTGTTCGACACCGTCGGCGGCACCCTCGGGCCCCTGACCCTGCCGGTGGTGCACTTCGACTTCTGCAACACCGTCTGGCGGGCCGTGGAAGTGGTCTTCAGCGTGGACTTCAACAACACCGGCTGGTCCAACCTGCGCCCCACGGACGTGGTCTCGATCAACGGCACGCCCAACCACGCCACCCCTCCGACATTCGACTGGTCGGTTCCCTCGCTGAACGTCATGCACGACGACGGCGTGGCGCCGGACCAGGTGGCCGGCGACAAGATCTACACCGTGGCGGTGGTGTTCCCGGACACCAGCACCCAGAACATCGAGTACAAGTACCTGGTCAATGACCAGTACGAGTGCTCGACGCAGGCCAACCGCACGGCCTCGCTGGATCCGGACAACTTCGACGCCGCCGGCAATCCGCAGATCCTGCCGGTGGACGTGTTCCAGATCTGCAACCTGCCCAGCCCGGTGCCCGGTGCATCGGCCCTGGGTATCGAACTGGAACAGAACCATCCCAACCCGTTCAACCCCACCACCGAGATCCGCTTCGCGGTGAAGAAGGCGGGCCGGGGATCCCTGCGGATCTTCGATCTGCGCGGACAGCTGGTGCGGACCCTGCTGAACGGGGAGATCCCCGCCGGCCCGGGTTCGGTGTTGTGGAATGGCCTGAGCGACGAAGGTCGCCGGGTTTCCAGCGGGGTGTACTTCTACCGCCTGGAGGTGGGTAACGAGTCCCTCGCCAAGCGGATGGTGATGTTGAAGTAATCAAAGGGACTGATCGGTCTTTCATCAGGCAGCCGCCGGACCTCGACAGGTTCGGCGGCTGCTCGTTTCCCCGCGTGCGGTGCGGACGGGATCAACCGATCCCGTACTTGCTCAACCGATAGATCAGCACATGCCGCGGAATCCCCAGGTACTGCGCCGTGCGGGTGCGGTTGCCGTCGCAGAGGTCCAGAGCGCGGCGGATGATCTCCTTTTCCAGCTCGATCAGTGAGAATCCCCCGGGGGGCATGGGCCCCAGGGGCAGACCGCCTTCGCCGTCGGTCGCTTCATCAGGTGCATCATCGTAGTGCGGTGAGGGGGCGGAACCCCCTGCATCCGGAGCCAGCCGCCGGAGGTCGGCCAGGGTCAGGCTGTCCCCCGCGCGCATGAGCACCAGCCGCTGGTTCAGGTTGCGCAGCTCGCGCACGTTGCCGCGCCAGGGCAGTCTCTCCAGCTCCGCCAGCAGGTCCGGTTCGCTGACCAGGCCTTCGCCGGCGTGCAGCAGGGTGAAATGTTCCCACAGCAGGGGGATGTCGGTGGGGCGTCGGCGCAGTGGCGGCAGGGTGATCTCCACGATCTTTATGCGGTACAGCAGATCCTCGCGAAAGCGTCCGGCGGCCACTTCGGCCTCCAGGTCCCGGTTTGTGGCGCAGACCAGACGGAAATCCGCCTGCACCGGTCCCGTGCCGCCCACCGGATCCACCTGCCGGGTCTCCAGCACGCGCAGCAGTTTGGGCTGGAGGGCCAGGGGCAGCTCGGCGATCTCGTCCAGGAACAGCGTGCCGCCCGCCGCGGAGCGGACTCGCCCGGCCGAGGTGGTGACCGCCCCGGTGAAGGCGCCGCGGGCATGCCCGAACAGTTCCGATTCCATGAGCTCGGCGGGGATGGCGCCGCAGTTGACGGCTACGAAAGGCTTGCGCCAGCGATCCGAGAGGTCGTGCAGGGCACGGGCGGCCAGTTCCTTGCCCGTGCCGCTTTCGCCGCTCAGCAGCACCGAGGCCTCGCTGGGAGCGATCCGTTGCAGATCCTCCACAAGTTGCTTCATCACTGTAGATTTGAAGATCATCCCCGGCACCGGGCCGCGCCGCTTGAGCATCTTGCGCAGGCGCAGGTTCTCCAGTTCCAGGCCGCGGGTGTGCAGGGCCTGCTCCACCGTGCGCGTCAGATCATCGCGCTGGAAGGGCTTGAGCAGGTAGGTGTAGGCGCCCAGGCGCATGGCCTCGACGGCCTGTTCGACGGTGCCGTGGGCGGTCAGGACGATGACCGGCGGCGCGTCGGCGGTGGGATTCTCGCGTACCCGCGCCAGCACTTCCATGCCGTCGATGCCGGGCATGCGGATATCGGTGATCACCAGGTCGAAGCCCTCGTCCAGGACGGCCAGACCTTCTTCGCCCGACACGGCGGGAGTCACGTTGTGACCCGCCTCGGTCAGGATGAAGCGCACGACCTCGCGCAGGCTGTCGTCGTCGTCGATGATCAGGATCCGGGGCATGATGCCTCCTGGGGACGGGGCAGGGTGAAGACGACCCGTCCTCTGGGCCCCGGAGCGGCTTCCAGGCTGCCGCCCATGTCCTCGGCCAGGCGCAGGCTGGTGGCCAGGCCCAGGCCCGTGCCGTCGTTGTGGGTGGAATAGAAGGGGGTGCCGAAGTTCTCCAGGGCCTCGGAGGTGAAGCCGGCCCCCGTGTCGGTGACGATGCAGCGGGCCTGTTCGTCGGTTTCATCGACGGCCAGGGTCACGGCGCCGCCGGGCCCTGCGGCCTGTACGGCGTTCAAGCCCAGGTTCAGGATCACCTGCCGGGCCTGCTCGACGTTGCCGGAAGCCGTCAGGGAGGCGTCAGCGGGCATGTCGAGGATGATGCGGGGCGCATCGGGCCGGTGGGCCAGCAGATCCCCCACCGCGCGAACCTCGGCCGCCAGGTCGAACGGCTAGGTCTCGCCGGGTTCGGTGCGGGCGAAGGCCAGGAAGCGGGTCAGCACCTGGTTCAGGCGCCGGGTCTCCTGGAGCAGGATCCGCAGCAGGCCGGCCTTGGGATGGTCCGCCGGGAAGTCGTCGCCCAGCACCTCGGCCGAGCCCTGGATGCTGGCCAAGGGGTTGCGGATCTCGTGGGCCAGACCGGCCGAAAGGCGTCCCACCGCCGCCAGACGTGCCGAGCGCACGAGCTCGGCTTCCACGCGCTCCTTCTCCTTGAGGGCCAGCTGGAGGTTGAGGGCCGTCCGGTTGATGCGGTCGACGAGGGTGCCCGTCAATACGCCGACCGCCAGGTACAGGACCATCTCCAGGTTCTTCTCCACGGGAGTTCCGGAATCGAACCCGATCCAGCCCATGGCGTGGGGCACGTACAGCGCCACCACGAGCAGGGAGGCGAACAGGCCTCCCCGGTAGCCGCCGCGGAACGCGGCCAGGATGATGGGGAAGTAGTACAGCCGGCGGTAGATCTGGTGCAGGGCGGAGATGTGGATGGCCGTGTTGTAGTGCATGAACGAGATCAGGGCGATCAGCAGGATCACCAACCGGTACCGGGACCAGAAGGAGTCCGGGGCGGTGCTGTCTCGTTCTGCCGACAATGAACAATCCCTTCTTCCTCGTTCGCCGTTTGCATTAAGCCGCAATTTACGTCGCCGGTCAACGCCGCCGTTTCAGTTCCAGTTCCCGAGCGCCGCAGTACAGCACCGGAACGGTGAACACGGTCAGCAGCACCACCATCATGCCGCCGAAGGAGGGGATGGCCATGGGCACCATGATATCTGCGCCGCGGCCGGTGGAGGTCAGCACCGAGACCAGGGCCAGGATGGTCGTGGCCACGGTCATCAACGCGGGGCGGATTCGCCGTCCGGCCGCCTCCAGGGTGGCCCGCCGGATGGATGCTGCATCGGTGGGCTTGCGCCCCGCGAAGGTCTGGTCCAGGAAGGTGGCCATGATCACGCCGTCGTCCGAGGCGATGCCGAACAGGGCGATGAAGCCCACCCAGACCGCAACACTCAGGTTGATGGGGTGGATCTGGAACAGGGTCCGCATGGAGGTTCCGAAGAGGGAGAAGTCCAGGAACCAGGGCTGGCCATACAGCCAGATGAGCAGGAACCCGCCGGACCAGGCCACGAAGATCCCAGAGAAGACCATGGCCGTGGTCAGGGCCGAGCGGAACTGGAAGTAGAGGATCATGAAGATGACGAACAGGGCGGCCGGTAGCACGATCATCAGTCGTTTCTCCGAGCGCACTTGGTTCTCGTAGCTGCCTGCGAATGTGTAGCTTACCCCGGCGGGAAGGTCGAACTCGCTGTCGGCGATCTTCCGTTTCAGGTAGCGGTCGGCGTCCTGGACCACGTCCACCTCGGCGTAGCCGGGTCGCTTGTCGAACAGCACATAGCCGACCAGGAAGGTATCCTCGCTCTTGATGACCTGGGGACCGCGCACGTAGTCGATCTTCGCCAGCTGCTGCAGCGGGATCTGGATCCCGCCCGGGGCCGGCACAAGCACGCCCTCGATGCCCTCGATGGAGTCGCGCAGCTCGCGGGCGTAGCGCACGCGCACGCCGTAACGCTCGCGGCCCTCCACGGTGGTGGTGACGGTCTTGCCGCCCAGGGCCACCTCGATGACGTTTTGGACCTTGCCGATGGTCAGGCCGTAGCGCGCGATGGCATCCCGGTCGATGGCGATCTCCAGGTAGGGCTTGCCCACGATGCGGTCGGCGATAACGGCCGAGGCCTCGATGGACGGCACCTCCTTCAGGAAGCGCTCGATCTCCAGGCCCACCTTTTCGAGGGTCTCCAGGTCGGGGCCCTTGATCTTCACGCCCATGGGGGCGCGCATGCCGCTCTGGAGCATGACCAGGCGTGCGGCGATGGGTTGCAGTTCCGGTGCCGAGGTGGTGCCGGGCAGGCGCGTGGCCTTGACGATCTCCTGCCAGATGTCGCCCGGGTTGCGGATCTCCGCCCGCCACTGGCGGAAGGGGCGCCCATGCTCGTCGGGGACGAGCTCGCCGGACCCGTCGCGCACGAATTCCCCGCTGTCCTTGTCGTACCGGAATCGCAGGCGCCTGCCGCTCTTGTCCGTCCGGTACTCGGGCAGGTAGTTGATGATGGTCTCGAACATGGAGATGGGCGCCGGATCCAGCGGCGAGTCAGCCCTGCCCAGCTTGCCGACCACCTGGGACACCTCGGGTATGCCTGCAATCGCCATGTCCAGCTTGGCCAGCACGTCGGCGGCCTCGCCGATGGAGGCGTGGGGCATGGTGGTTGGCATGTACAGGAAGGAGCCCTCGTCCAGCGGCGGCATGAATTCCTTGCCCAGACCGCGCCAGATGGTCAGACCCATGATGATCAAGGCCACCGGCAGACTCAGGAACAGGACCTTGTGGTTCAGGCACCAGGCGAGCATGCGTGTGTAGAACCTGCCCAGCAGGTAGAAGGCCAGGAGCAAGCCGCCCAGCAGCAGGGCCACGAAGATGAAGTTGAGCAGCAGGCCCTTGCCCGGTCCCAGGGGCAGCCAGTGTTCGGACAGGAAGACGGCCACGATGAACACCGCGATGTAGTTGGCCAGCAGGGGACCGTAACGGCGGATCCGGGCCGGGAGGATCTCCTCGACGAGGCTGTACAGGCCCCACAGCACCAGGCCCAGACCCACCCACAGGGAAAGGCCCATGGCGGCCAGGATCCCCGCCAGCACCAGCAGCAGACCGGTGATCCGCTTGGCCCGAGCCGGCGCGACCCGGTTGGTGAACAGCAGGTGGGCGAAGGGCGGGATCACGGTCAGGGCCACGATGACCGAGGCGATCAGGGCGAAGGTCTTGGTGTAGGCCAGGGGCTTGAACAGCTTGCCCTCGGCGTCCTGCATGGTGAACACCGGCAGGAAGCTGATGATGGTGGTGGAGACGGCCGTCACGACGGCGCCGCCCACCTCGGACGAGGCCCGGAAGATGACCTCCTTGCGGTCGGCGCCAGGGCCGGCCTCCTCGAGGTTGCGCAGGATGTTCTCGCACAGGATCACCCCCATGTCCACGATGGTCCCGATGGCTATGGCGATCCCCGACAGGGCCACGATGTTGGCATCCACCCCGAAGACCTTCATGCCGATGAAGGCGATGAGCACCGCCAGGGGCAGCAGGCCGGCAATGAGGATGCTGCTGCGCAGGTGCATGATCATCACGATCACCACGATGATGGTGATGAGGATCTCCTCGGTCAGGGCCGAGTTCAGGGTGCCCAGGGTCTCGTAGATCAGGCCGCTGCGGTCGTAGAAGGGGACGATGGTCACCTTGCTGGTGCGGCCGTCGGGCAGGGTCCGGCTGGGCAGTCCGGGGGAGATCTCCTCGATCTTGGCCTTGACGTTCTTGATGGCGGCCAGGGGGTTCTCGCCGTAGCGGACCACCACCACGCCACCCACGGCTTCGGCCCCCTCCTTGTCCAGCACGCCGCGCCGCAGGGCGGGCCCGGTGTTCACCGTGGCCACGTCGCCTATGGTCACGGGTACGCCGTCGCGCGCCAGGATGACGCTGCGGGCGATGTCGTCGGTGCTCTTGAGGAAGCCGAGGCTGCGGATCATGTACTCGGCCCGGTTGATCTCGATGGTCCGTGCCCCCACGTCGATGTTGGACTGGCGCACGGCCTCGAAAACCTGCTCGATGGTCACCCCGTAGGCGGACATGGCGTCCGGGTCCACGTCGATCTGGTATTCGCGCACGAATCCGCCCACCGAAGCGACTTCGGACACGCCCTGGGCCGACATCAGTCCGTAGCGGACATACCAGTCCTGGATGCTGCGCAACTCGTCCGGGTCCCAGCCGCCGGCGGGGTTGCCTTCCTCGTCACGGCCCTCCAGGGTGTACCAGAAGACCTGGCCCAGGGCGGTGGCATCGGGCCCCAGGGTGGGTTGCACGTCACCGGGCAGGGTGCCCGGCGGCAGGCTGCCCAGCTTCTCGAGGATGCGCGAGCGGGAGTCGTAGAAGTCGGCCTTCTCGTTGAAGATCACGTAGATGGTCGAGAACCCGAACATGGAGTAGCTGCGCACCGTCTTGATGTCCGGCAGGCCCAGCAGGGCCACTGTCAGCGGGTAGGTGATCTGGTCCTCGACGTCCTGAGGCGACCGGCCCGTCCACTTGGTGAAGACGATCTGCTGGTTTTCGCCCAGATCGGGAATGGCGTCCACGGGTACAGGGTCGCGGGGCAGATCGCCCAGGTTCCAGTCGAAGGGGGCCACCATGACGCCCGCGGCAAGGACGATGAGCACGCCGATGGCCACGATGAGCTTGTTGTCCAGGCAGAAGCGGAGCAATCCGTCCAACCAGGTTCCGTTTCCGGTGCGATCAGTCACGATGGTCACTTCCGGTCCGGGTCGCTGTTGCGTCGTCCGGTGCGTCTCCGTGGTGATGGTCTGGAGGCGGCCCGCCGCCGGGACTCATCATGCTGGGCCCTGCCTGGATCTGCAGGGCGCTGTCGATCTTGAAGGCGCCGTTGGTCACGACATCCTCGCCCTCGCTCAGGCCCGAGAGCACGATGTACACATCGTCGGCCCGCGGCCCCAGGACGACTTCCCGGCCCTCGAAGGTGGGCTTGTCGGTGCCGGGCTTGCGCACGTAGACAACCGCGCGCTTGCCGGTGATCAGGGGTGCGGTGGCGGGGATCACCAGGGGCTCGGCTCCGGCGCCGGCGGGAAGGCCCTTGCTGTCCAGGGTGGCGGATACCACCGCATCGGCGTACAGGCCCGGCTTGAGATCGCCGTCCCGATTGGGCACTTCGACCCGCACCTCGGCGGTGCGGGTGCGCAGGTTCAGCACCGGGTCGATGAAGATGATGCGGCCGCTGAAGGTTCGGCCGGGCAGGGCGGCCACGGTGAAGTCCACCGTCTGCCCCAGCCGCAGCCAGGGCAGATCGGCCTCGTAGGCGTCGATGGTCAGCCACACCCGTGACAGGTCCGCCACGGTGTACAGTGGCGCTCCGGTCTGCACGTAGCGGCCCTCCATGGCCTGCTTGTGCACGACCACCCCGGATAGGGGCGACCGGACGCGGATGTGGTCGATGGGATTGCCGCGCCTTTCGATGGCGGCGATCTGCTCGTCCTGCAGGCCCCACAGCTTGAGGCGCCGACGTGCCGAGGCGACGGTCGCGGTGGCCGTACGTCGCAGCACGGGATCGGGGCTGTTCCTGAGGCGGGCTGCCGCCTTGATGCTGCCGAGCAGTTCGGCCTGGCCCGAGTACAGCTCCGGGCTGTAGAGGGAGACCAGGGGCTCGCCCTTTTCGACCCTGTCGCCGGTGAAGTCCACGAAAAGGGTGTCGATGCGCCCGGGGATCCACGACGAAATGGTTTTCTGCAGGGTCTCATCATAGGCGATGCGTCCGATGAGGGACAAAAGGGTGGCGGCGTTGCGGCGCACCACCGGCGAGGTGCGGATCTCGGCCAGGGCCGCCGCCGCCGTGGACATCTGCAGGGTGCGCGGGCCCGGTTCCCCGACCTCCCCGCTGTCCAGGGGGATCAGGTCCATGAAGCAGATGGGGCACTTGCCCGGGCTGGGCAGTTTGATCTGGGGGTGCATGGAGCACGTCCAGAGGGCGGCCTCTGTGGTCTGGGCGTTGTCACCGGGTCGCGGACCGGATGCGGCCTTGTCTCCGCCTCCGCCCCGCAGCAGGAAACCGAGGCTGAAGGCGGCGATGACGGCGACGATGAGGATGATGCGGCGCATGGGGGTCTCCTTGCCGGAGTTGAGCTGGCTCATGACTGGATTTCCGCAAACGTGGTCAGGGGGGCGGCGATGAGCTGCTCTATGGTGGCCTGCCGGATCTGGAGGTCGATGCGGGCCCGGACCGCCGCGAGCTGGAATTCCAGCAGCAGGCGCTGGGCGTCGATCAGGTCCAGGTAGCTGCCCCGGCCCGTCTCGAAGGCGGCGCGGGCGGCCTCGAGGGATTGGCGGGCCTTGGGCACCAGGGCGCCGCCGTACAGTTCCGCCTGGCGGCGGGCATCCCGGTGGGCGAACAGGGCCCGGCTCAACTCGGCCTCCAGGCCGTTGAGCTCCTGGCGCCGGGCGTCGTCGGCCGCGGCCAGACCGCTGGCGGCCTGTCGGGCCATGGCCTTGTACTTGCCTCGCCACAGGGGCAGCCGGATGCCCAGGGTGGCCATCAGGGCGTTCTTGCCGCTGTCGGCTACGCCGGACATGCGGGCCGGGCCGGTCTCGATGAGGTTCAGCCCCAGGGTGAACGAGGGCTTGCCCCGCTTGGCGGCCAAGGTGCGTGACAGGACCGCCGCGGCTGCTTCGTGATCCCAGCCGGCCAGCCGGGGATTGGTGGTGTCCATGGCCCGGACCAGTTCGTCCTGGTCGAGCCCGCCCTCGAAAGCCACGGGCAAGGAATCCAACTCCAGGGGTGCCTCGGGACTGCGATCCAGGTCGGCGTTGATCTCCGCCAGCAGGGGCGTTCGCCGGTCTTCCAGCTCGGCCAGGCGGTTGGACAGCTTGCCCAGTTCAACCTGGGTCTTGACCAGGGCGGCGTAGGCGCCGCGACCTGCGGCGTACCGGCCCTGGGCCGCCTCCTCCCACTGACCCAGCAGCATCAGATGGTTGTGCGTCACGGCGATGCTGCTGTCCAGGTAGGCCAGTTCGAGGGCAGTGGTCCTGACCCGGGTGATGACCGCCAGGATCTGCTCGTCCAGACGGGCCCGGGCCGTCGCGGCTTTGGCCCGCTGGATATCACCCCGGACACCCAGGGTGCCGAACCACGGAAACGACTGGGAAAGCTGATACCCCCGCTGCTGGGGGCCGACCCGGGTCTCCACCGGATCGAGGTATTCCACGAGGGTCAGCGTGGGGTCGGGAAGGGCCGTGGCCTGAGGCACGAGATCCAGGGCGCCCACCACGCGGGCCGCCACGGACCGCATCCCGCGGTTGCGGTTGATGGCCATGATCAGAAGCTCCTGCATTGTCCGCGGCTGGTCAACCGGCACCACGGGAGCCAGTCCGAAGCGCTCCAGCACAGGAGACCGACTGATGATCTCGAGAGCTGTGTTGCGCTGACCGGCCCGCGCGCCGGCGCTCGCCAGCAGGCCCGGGATAAGCAGCAGGGTGAGGATATATCGTCGATGGTTCAGCATGGGCATGATTCCGACTCGTTGGGGTCCAGGGTGGATCTCTCCATGGGGCCCTGGAGCAGGAAGGGGGCCAATGTTGTAACCAGCAATAAATCAACAGGTTATCATGACGTCGTAGTGGTCGCCGGAGATGATTGAAGACTATTCTCAACGGGAGCTGAAGAATAGTCTTCACGGTTTCCGGGTGGGGACCCGTGAATTATTCGGGGAAGGTGTATGATTACCGGACCGAATGATGTTATTTTGCCCAGACAAGCACTGCGGATTCCCCCCCCCCTCTTTAAGGAATGGTTCCCCTTGAAACTCATCTCCTGGAACGTCAACGGGTTGCGCTCCTGCATGGCCAAGGGTTTCCTTGATTTCGCCCGCTCCAGCGACGCGGACGTGATCTGC
>CAYPVD010000058.1:0-14687 GCA_964414055.1 uncultured Fibrobacteraceae bacterium | reverse complement strand
CAATACTTTTCGTCCGGTGGGTACCGGCTCGGTGATCGAATCGTGAATTCCACCTGACATGAACCGTCCTCCCGGATCCTGTCGAGCATGGGATCGGACATGTACCCACATTATTCTGGTCGGAATTTTGGATCCCGCATCCGCCGGGGGAAATGAAACCGGAGAGCGAACTTGCCACCCGGACGTAAAAAGGCAACATTATCAACCAACTGGGAACGGGAACTTTCCCTTCCGGCTCATGTTTTGAAGGTCTTGATCGAATTGCTTCCGGACCTCCCGCCCCTTTCCCCCGGGCGGCCGTCCGCACCCGGCAAGGAAGGTGTTTCATGCGTAAGATGCCCTTTTTCCTGGTCGTTCTGCTCGGTTTGACGACCCTGTTGCCGCTGGCCGCCATGGGTCAGGCCATCGACGTCAATCCCCGGTCCTGGGACTTCGGCGAGATGAAACAGCAGGAGACCCGCACGTTCCAGGTGACCATCACCAACAAGGGCGCCGGGAGACTGATCATCAGCGAGGTCAAGGCCGATTGCGGCTGCACGGTGCCGGAGATGAAGACCAAGGAACTCGGACCCGGGGAGTCCGCGCCCCTGGACATCGAGTTCAACAGCAAGCGTTTCAACGGCAAGGTGATCAAGACGGTCAAGATCTATTCCAACGATCCCTCGGCACCCGTTTCGGACATCATCCTGACGGCCGATGTCCACACTCCCCTGCTGGTCAACCCGGCCAGCCGCCGCCTGGGTTTCCCCCAGTCCCTGGAAGGGGAGCAGGCAACGAGAACCGCCACCTTCACCGCCGTCGACGCCCCGGAACTGGAGATCAAGGCCAACCGTTCCAAGCACGGGTTGTTCCAGGTGGAGGTCCAGAACAAGGTCGACGGCGATCCCCGCCAGGCCAAACTGGTGGTCACGCGTCCGGCCGACATGCCGCCGGGATCCCACCGCGACAACGTGAGGGTCAGGACCAACCTGCCCGACATGCCCACGGTGGACATCGAGTTGAAGGCCGACGTGCGTTCGCCCATCCAGGTCTCGCCCGCGCGTCTGAATTTCCGCTACCGCCTGAAGTTCGACCTGAACATGCGCGTACAGGCCTTCGAGCACCGCAGCCGGTTCAAGATCCTCAGCGTGGAATCCGACCTGCCGGAGCTGAAGATCGGGGACGTCATCGAGGCTCCGGGCGGGGTCTACATCATCCCCATCAAGGGCGCGCCCATCAGTTCGGACGACCCCCGGGCCATCGAGGCCAAGGGCAGGATCAAGGGCTCGGTCATCATCAAGACCGATCTGCCGTCCATGCCGCAGGTCACCGTCCCGGTCACCTACATGATCAGGATGTAACGGTTCCATGGATATCCGGTCGCAACCAGGGGTCAGCCGCGGCGGAACAGGACTGCGGGGTCTTGCCATGCGCAGGCCCCTGAAGGAAGCGGGCGTGCTGCTGGTCGTCACCATGGCGGCCACCGCCCTCGGCTGGGCCCTGCGCCCGGACCGTCTGCCCCTGCGGGCGGATCCCGCCTTCTACGAACTGGAACTGGAAGCACCCCTCATCGATCCGGATCCCGCCCTCGCCCTCTACCAGGCGGGCGAACATCTCTTTATCGACACCCGGCCGGTCCCCGAGGACAGCCTGGCCACCATTCCCGGAGCCCTGCCCATCAGGCCCGGATCCTTCGATGACGATCTGCTGGACCTGTTCGACTTCCTCTCCCCCGAAGACCCCCTCATCCTGTTCGGGGACGGCAACCTGCTGCCGGTCTCGAACATCGCCAGTCGTCTGAAGGAACGCGGCTACCGGGACATCCGGATCCTGCGCGGGGGCATCGGAGCCTGGGTCGCAGCCGGCGGACCGGTTACCAGGCCCGAGTCCGGCAAGGAGGGGTCCTGATGCGTTGGTTGGGGCTGTTCTGCAGGTTGGCGGTGGGCGGGATCTTCATCTATGCCTCCTGGGACAAGCTCCTGCACCCTGCCGCCTTCGCCGCCGCAGTGGATCACTACCACCTGGTACCCTATTCCCTGCTGCATCCCATGGCCTACGGCCTGCCCCTGCTCGAGCTGATCACCGGTGCCGCCCTGATCCTGGGCCTCTACCGCCGGGGCGCCGCCCTGCTGGCCGGAACCCTGACGATGGTGTTCATGATCGCCATCGCCTCGGCGCTCGCCCGCGGTCTGGACATCACCTGCGGCTGCTTCCATACCGACGGCGGTCATGCTGTCGGTGTCTCCCTGCTGGTCCGTGATCTCGCTCTGCTGATCATGTGTCTGCCCCCCCTGTTGCTGGCCGACGCGGGCCCCCGACTGGCCGTCCGGCGAAAAAAAGATCAAGCATCCCGCTCCTGAATCCATAATACCATTGCGAGGAACAAGTTGTGAGATCCGCGGGAATCATTATCGATTTGACAGATTCTTCCCATGGATTACTTTTCACCCTGTTCCGGTCGCATGACGTGACCCGTGCACCATGTCCCAGGAGGAAGAACCATGCCCGCGAAGGTCGATGAAGCCAAGTGTGTCGGTTGTGAAGATTGCGTGGAAGCCTGCCCCACCGAGGTCATCTCCATGGTCGATGGCAAAGCTTGGGTCAACCCTGACGAGTGCATCGATTGCGAGGCCTGCGTGGACGCCTGCCCGGAAGACGCCATCAGCATGGTCGACGAGTAAGATACCGCCTGGGCCGTCATGACGGCCGGGTAGGATCCGCAGAAGGACGTCCCTAGGGACGTCCTTCTGTTTTCACTGCGCGGGGCTGGCCTCTATTCGTCCTCGATGACGACGGCCGTGCCGTAGGCCAGCAGTTCGGCGGCATGCTCCATCATCTCGCTGGTGGCGAAGCGCAGACCGACCACGGCGTTGGCCCCGTTGGCGACCGCCTGAGCCGTCATCCGGTCCAGGGCCTCTTCCCTGCTCTCGGCGATCATCTTGGTGTAGTCGGTGATCTCGCCGCCGACCATGTTCTTCAGGCCGGCCATGATGTCGTGTCCCAGGTGCCGGGCGCGGATGGTGTTGCCGCGCACCAGACCCACGGTCCTGACGATCCTCTTGCCCACGATGGTATCGGTCGTGGCCACCATGATATCCCCGTCGTCTCTTGCCATCATTCACCTCGTTCGATTGCTGGAACGCCTCAACGCACCACATCCTTGTACCGGGTCGTCTTCCTCCTGTGCAGGCGTTCCCTGACCACCGAGACCAGCAGCACCGCCAGACCGGCCACGGCGGCGGTGATCCCCCAGCGCAGGCCCGTCGGCAGGGATGAATCGCTCCAGAGGATTCGCAGCAGGAGATACGCCCCCCAGCCGCCCGTCAGCACCCCTCCTACCAGCAACAGGATCCAGCCCAGGGAACGCTCCAGCCGGTTGTAGTGGCTTTGCCAGAAGACTTCCCATTCCTCGGCGGGGGGCTCCTTGAGCCTCATGGCGCCCGTCATCTCCTTCAGCCGCCGCAGCTGGTCGACGATGGCGCGGGCCCGCTGGTCATGTTCCAGACGTTGCTCCACCTCGGCGGCCTCGGCCCGGGACAGCTCGCCGTCCACATAGGCGCTCAAGAGCGCGTCATCCCATGCGTCCGGCCGCCTGTGGTTCATGATTCATCCTCCAGACCCAGGGCCGACCGCAGCTGCATGCGGGCGGTGTGCAACCGCGACATGACCGTACCCACGGGGATCCCCAGGGCTTCGGCGATCCGGCGGTATTTCAGACCCTGGAAATGGTACAGGACGAAGACCTCGCGCTGCTCGGGCGACATCTCGCCCAACCGGGACCACAGGCACCTGCGCAGGTCCTCCAACTCGGTCTGCTGCAGCGGATCGGGCCGACCGTCGCCCTTGTGCACCCATTCCAGGGGCACGTCGCCCCTGTGGCGCCCTTCGTTGCGCCGCTGGTTCAACGCCGCGTTGCGGACGATGCGGTAGAGCCAGGGGAAGAACGGTTCCCCGAGGTGGAACCTGTCGAGGGTGCGGTACACGTTGATGAAGGCCTTCTGGACGGCGTCCATGGCGTCGTCGTGATTGCCTGTCAACCCCAGGGCTGTAGCATAGGCGCGTTGGCGGTAGCGGTTCATCAGATCCTCGAATCCCCTGTCGTCACCGGCGAGGAACCGCTGGATATCACTTCGGTCGCGGGTCCCCTGCAGGTCCTCGGATGTCTGTTCACGGTTCTGGTTCTGGTCACCACGTGCAGAAGGTACACCGGAGCCGCCGGCGTTATTCAGTGAAGACAGGGAGAAAAACATTCCGAGCACTCAACTGTCCTGATCGGTTGGCCGCCACTGGACATCCGGGACACCGGCCGCAGCGTTGACCGCCCGGGCGGCAGTGAACAGGAAATCGCTCAGGCGATTGAGGTAGGCGATCACGGTCGCCGGCACCGGCTCATCCTGGGCCAGAGCCACCGCCTTGCGCTCGACACGTCGGCAAACCGTGCGGGCCAGATGCAGGAAGCCCGCGCCGGGGGTTCCGCCGGGCAGGATGAACCCGTTCAGGGGTTCGAGATCGCGGGTCAGCGAATCGATGAGAACCTCGAGGCTGCGTACGGGAAACGGATGGGAGCCGTCCTTGGCCAGGGCGAGACAGCGGCCCGGATTGGCGATCACCGCGCCCACCTGGAACAGCTGGGATTGTATGTCCAGCAAGGCCGTGCGCAGGGTGACCAGGGAAGTCGCATTATCGCCGCCCAGGGAGGCCAGGGAGCATCCCAGGATGCTGTTGAGCTCATCGATGTCCCCGTACAGGTCGATGCGGTGCGAGGATTTTTCGGTTCGGGTACCGTCACCGAGGGAGGTCTGGCCCCCATCACCCGATCTGGTATAGATTCGCGTCATGTCCGTGCCTCTCATGCAGGGAATCCCTGGTCCTGCGATGAATATTGAGGCATATGCCGACGGTGGCAAGGGGGATTTCCTTGTGCCTCGGGGCGGGAGCGCCGACCCCCGCCCCGCAGGATCATCAGCGGACCAGGGTCCAGCGTCGACACGCCTGTTCCCGGCCCGTGTCGGCCATCACCTGATAGACTCCAGACGCCAGGGGGCGGCCCGCAGCATCCACCCCGTCGAAATCGAACACGGCCTGACCGGAGCCGTCGGCGGTCACCGAGGCCCGGCGAACGGCACGTCCCCGCAAGTCGGTCACGGTGACGTTCACCACCCCGCCCGGCACCGTCCGCATGTGGATCCGGGTGCGGGGATTGCCCGGATTGGGGTACGGCGCGCCCATCTCGAGGACCGCGTGCGGAACCACCGGCACCGGGGAAATCGCGCCGCTTTCCGGCAACACGAACATGAAGGGCGGCAACCCGGTGTCCAACGCGTCGGTAGTCAGTTCGCTCCCGGTGACCGTGTCGTACACCCGCAGGCCCGACGCTCCCACCGTCCGGTCCGCCACCAGCAACTGGTTGTCCCCGGCCAGGGCCAGGTCGGCGTGGACGTAGCCGTTGCCGGTGGCCAGGACCGTCAGCGTGCCGGTACCCGGATCCCAGCGGCGCACGCTGGTGATGAACGAGGCGTCGCTGACCAGGACGTACAGCACCTCACCCTGCTGCACGAAACCGGTCACATCCCCCCCCAGGTCGCTCTCGGTCACCACGAAACCCAGGCTCACCCCGTTGTCCAGGTCGACCTCCTCGATGCCACCGTCGGCGACGCCGAAGAAGCCCACGCAACCGACCCTGGCGTGCATCACACCGCCGGTGGCGAAGACCTGCAGCCTGGTGTAGGGATCGGTCCCGCCCAGGGCGATGGGTTGCACACCGTCCTGGACCGGATCCTGGTCCACCCACGCCCGGGCCGTCATGTCGAACACCAGCAGCGCACCCGGGCCGGTGGGCGTGTACCAGTTGGCGCTGTCCAGCAGCTGGGCCGCGATGTAGAGACGGTCGTCCACCGCAGCCATCCACCCTGTTTCGGGCAGTCCGTCGGCGTCGGCGAAGGCGGCCGTCGAATACGTGGCCGTCACCTGTCCGTTCTGGACATCCACCGCCAGCAGTTCGGCGCTGTCATAGCAGCTGACGAAGGCCGTGCCGTCGGGAGCGAAGGCGATATCCTGGGGATTGCGTCCGGCCCCGAGGCTGAACTCGCGCACCAGGGCGAAGTCGGCGGCGGGATCGTAGACGCCGAGGGTGTTGGCGCTCCCGCGGCCGACGATGTAGATCAGACCCTCATGGTACCGGCCCACGGCGTCTCCCGGAATGGTGGCCAGATCGGCCGACACGGCCCAGGGTTGGGCCAGGTCGAACGCCCGCACCTGACCGAAGGTGGAGTAGTCCGTGGTGATGACCCAACCGGTATCCTGGGCCCACGCCACTTCGGGGGCCGGGATCACCGCCAGGCAGAGGACCAGCACGGCCACCATGCTGATGAATAACCGGGAAAGATGGGATCGCTCGGCTCTGGTGTTCATGTTCTTCATCCTTTCCTGCACATGGTCAATACCTGACTTCCACACCCGCATGCCAGCTGCGCCCGGGCAACGGGAAGCCTTCCACATCGTAGACATCGTTGTCGGTGAGGTTGTCCACCCTCACCGAAACCCTTAGTTCACCGCCGTCGGCACGAATCCTCCGCCAGCTCAGCCCGATACCCACCATGGATCGCGCCGGCGCCCGGGCCTCCGGCGTGTTGATCCGGTCCCGGTAGTTGCCGTCCTGCCAGGCGACCGTCAGATACGGCCGCCAGGCTCCCTGTCGGCGGGCGGCCCGGGCCCAGACCTCCACCGGCGACAGGTAGGGCAGATCCTGGCCGTCATAGGGCCGGATGCCGCTGGTGTCGCGCGCCCGCTGCCAGGTCCCGTTGGCCGTCAGGTCCACACCCCCCGCGGTCATGTCCATCTCCAGTTCGACGCCCCGGGTCTCGCTGGCCCCGATATTGAGGGGCTTACTCGTGCCCGGGCTGTTCTGGACATAGACGATGGTCCTGGTCCCGGTGGTCAGAAAACCCGTCGCGCGCAAGGTCAGGGGCAGGGAGTCCGGCTGCCAGGTCACACCCAGCGCCGTGGAAACAAGGCGCTCGGACTGCAGATCCCGGTTGCCGGCCAGCCCTCCCCGATGCCCGAACAGCTCGATCCAGGTGGGTTGCCGCTGGGACCGCGACCACTCGGCCCGTACGAACAGCGTCCTGGGCACGGCCTCGCCGATCACCGCCAGCGAGGGCGAGGAATCACGGGTGACGTGAGGGCTGCCTTCCTCCGTATCCAGGTAGTAGAAGGGCGGCAACGGCGGGAAATCATCCCGCACGTGATGCCAGCGCCAGGCGGGGACCGCCTGGAGGCGTTCGGCGGCCAGTCCCAGGTCGCCCTCGGCGAACAGGGTCCAGGTCTCCCGCGTACGCAGAGGGTTGACGAGATCGTTGTAGCTCTGCCTGAAATCCTGGTGCCGCCACTGGGCGCCCACGGTGGCCGACAGGTGGGAAAATCCCGCGTCCGGGCGGGAGAACAGCATCGGCGCCAGGGCCAGACGCACTCCGTGATCCCGGGCCACCGAATGCACGGTGCCCTGGAAGCCGAACAGGACCTCCCCCTGGAAATCGTAGAGGTATTCCTCGTCCCGGCGGGTCGTCATATCCGCCCTGAGCAGGCCGTCGCGCCACAGGCAGGACAGGCGCCCGTCGCGGGACCGCAGACTGACCGCAGCGTGCATCGTGGGTGCTCCCATGGAACCCGGGCGCCCCCCGTCCCGGCGGTAGAGACCCAGGGCGGAACGCACCTGCCAACGACCATGGGACCAGCCGCCCTGGCTCCACAGGCCCCACTCCTCCCACTGGGCGTTGCGTCTTACGGCCAGGGTGTCGTCGTCGGAACGTGTGAAGGTCTGCAGATGATCGGTGTAGTCGTAGTCGTTCTCGATGCGGCGGGCATGGGCCGTCACCGTCATGTCTCCGCCCTCGGTACCCGGAGTACCGGTCCCCCACACCAGCTTGGCCGACCGGTCGCCGAAGGAACCGACCTTGCCGCCGACCTGGAATCCCTGCGCCCCGGCGGCCGTCACCAGGTTGACCGCCCCGGCACCGGCAACCCCTCCCATCATGACCGGCACGAGACCACGGTAGACATCGGCGCGTTCGTAACGGGCCAACGGCAGGCGGGAGAGGTCGAACATTCCCGACTCGGCGTCGTTGAGCGCCAGGCCGTCCACCAGGATCATCACCTGGGCGGGCCCCGAGCCCCTGAGGGAAGGAACAGCCCCCGAGCCGGAGCCCCCGAACCGGCGGACCTGCAGACCGGCCACCGTTGCCAACGCCGAGGCCAGATCATCGGGCCCGGAGTCGGACTGCAGATCGACCCTGGTGACGAGGCCCGGTCCCACGGGCAAGGTGCCGGACAGTCCCTGCCCTATGACCACCATGGTGTCCTGCAGGGCGACGGACGCGCTGCCGACAGAAACAACGACGGCTGTCGACCCCGCGGCACCTCCCGTCGCTCCGGCCCCCTGGGGTCCTGCGAGGGAACCGGCCGCCGACAGGCAGCACAAAAACACGCCGTACATGACGGCGGCACACCGATGATGCCGAGAAGCAGCTGGATCCCTGCCGGGATGACGCGCCAATGCCATACCTCGCCCGCGAAGGTGGCGGCAGGCCTGACATCGGTCTCCTGGCTTGCGGGTCTCTCTACTCCCTGCGCCTTCCCAGTCGTCTTCAAGGGCCAACAGACCCTTTGCCGACCAGTGGCTGCTGCAGGTTTCGTCTCCGCTTACAGTGGCGGGGCCGCGCCGGAATTGCACCGGACTTCCGCTGATGAACAGGCCGCTGTGGAAATTCTGTTCGTCCGGCGACGGAGGCCGCCGGTCAAGAGGACCTTAACCGCCGGGGTAATCCCTGTCAAGGATACGCTGCCAGATGAGCTCATGGTCGGCGGGATCCCCGCTGGCCAACAACCGCCACTGCGGATCGTCGGGCGGATGGGGATTGCGTGCCTGGAGCAGGGAGTCCGGAGCCAGGCGCCGAAAATCCTCCTCGGTCCAGGGGTAGTACCGGTGCCAGAATCCCAGGTGCCACAGGAAGAAGCGTTTGACGCGGACAAGGCCATTCTCATCGTCGCCGAAGTGTTCGCAGGCCAGCTCGAAGTAGCGCCGCATCATGGCCCAACGTCCGGGAATGTCCAGGTCCCCCGGCCGATCCTCACTCAGCTCGGTGAAGATCCAGGGCTTGATGAGGGCGCCCCGAGCCACGAGGAAGGATTCGACCCGCGTCTCCCGGCGCCGCCGCGCGAGATCCCAGCAGGTCAGGATGTCCCCGTTGCCGATCACCGGCACCGGCACCGCGGCGGCCACCTCGTCGATGAGGTCCCAGTCCGCGCTCAGGCGGTAGCGCTGGTTGCGGGTCCGGCCGTGCACTCCGACGGCATCGGCACCGGCCTCGACGGCCAACCGTGCCACCTTGACGCAGTTGATCTCCTGCTGGGAGTACCCCAGCCGGATCTTGACCGACAGGGGGACCTCGACCGCGGACCGCACGGCCTCGACCACCGATGCGAGCTTGCCCGGCCGCCGCATCAACGCCGCCCCCGCGCCCTTGCGCACCACCAGGTCGATGGGACAGCCGAAATTCAGGTCGATGAAGGAGGCCCCTGCCTCCACGGCGATCACGGCCGCCTCGGCCATCACCTCGGGACGCTTGCCGGCCAGCTGCACGCCGAAATCGGTCTCCGATTCATGGTGGCGCAACAGCGGGCGGTCGCCGCCCTTGACCAGCTTGTGGGCCAGGACCATCTCGCTGCAGGTGCGGACGGCCCCGTACTCTCTACACAGACGCCGGTAGGGAAGGTTGCCGCCCGTCGCCATGGGAGCCATGGCGACGATGCGGCGGAAGAAATCACGGGCGGGGGTAGCGGCCACTATCTAGCCGCCGTCGAGCATGGCGTTCCCGTCGAAGGAATCGAAGGCCTCGGGATCGGACATGAAGTCGTAGGTGTTCTTGAGCAGGCTGTAGTGGTTCTGCTCCTCCTCGGCCAGGTGCTCGAACATCGCGCGGGCGCGCGGGGAGGTCATCTCGGCCGCTGCCCCGGCATACATGTGATAGCCGCGCCGCTCGACCTCCATGGCCCCCTTGAGGATCTCCAGTTCCTCGAGCTGGAAGTCGTAGGGATCCTGCACGTCGGCGATGGCGCCCTCGAACAGGGCACGCACGTTGGTGACGTGGTCTTCGTCGACCTCGGGCAACACCTCGAGGGTACCCTCGCGCAGCAGGTCATCCCGGATCTTCACCAGGTGGGCCTTGTGGCCGGCCTCGTCCTTGGCCAGGCTGTTGAAGAGATTGCGCTCCAAGGAGGATGGGGCGTTCCCGGCACGGGCCTGGAAAAAAGCCATGCCCTCTTCCTCGAACGTGATCGCCTTTTCGAGGATTTCCAAACACAGTTTGACATCGTCCGTCATGACGGCCTCCCCGGGGAGTGATGCAAGAATGATCCCGACCGGGAACATGGTCTCCGGTGTTGTCCAAAGTTAACTCGCCTCGTCCGGATTGCAAAAAATTGGGACCGCCGCCTGTCTACCTGTTGCATTGCCGGTTGATGACTGTTAAATTCCAAACCGTTGAACCACAGCCCGTTCAAGCGCGTAATCCATCCTTTTTCAATGGGTTTTATCGCGCCGGGGTTGCGGCTGATCCCCCGGCAACAGGACCGGGGTTGTGCCGGAACATACTGACCGAAGGAGAGTGTCATGGCCAAGCTCCAGAACGCACTAGCCAAGAAGATCCCCGGTTGGCGGAATGAAATCCGCACCCTTATCAAGAAGCACGGGAACAAGAAGATCAGCGACGTGACCGTCCAGCAGGCCTACGGCGGCATGCGCGGGGTCAAGGGAATGATCTGCGACACGTCCGAAGTTCCGCCCGACAAGGGTCTGCTGATCCGGAACATCCCGGTCGGCAAGCTGACCGACAAGACTCCCGAGGACATCTTCTATCTTCTGTGCACCGGCGAGCTGCCCAACACCCGCGACCGCAAGGCCCTGACCGAGGATCTGGCCGCCCGCGCCAGGGTCCCGGCCTACGTCTGGAAGGTGCTCGAGGCCATGCCCTCCAACTCGCACCCCATGTGCATGCTTGATACCGCCATCCTGGCCATGCAGCGCGAAAGCAAGTTCGCCAAGGCCTACAACGAGGGTATCAGCAAGATGGATTACTGGAAGCCCACCCTCGAGGACAGCCTCGACCTGCTGGCCAAGATCCCCGTCATCGCCGCCGGGGTCTACCGCATGCGTTTCAAGAAGGGCAAGCGCATCAGCCCCAAGAAGGGTCTGAGCTGGGCCGAGAACTATGCCCGGATGCTGGGTGTTCCCGACAAGAGCGGCGAGTTCGCGGACTGCATGCGCCTGTACCTCGTGCTGCACTGCGACCACGAGGGCGGCAATGTCTCGGCGCACACCTGCCACGTCGTGGGCTCGGCGTTGAGCGACCCCTACTACTCCGTGTCCGCCGGTCTGAACGGCCTGGCCGGCCCACTCCACGGACTGGCCAACCAGGAATGCCTGAAGTGGGTGCTCGAACTCAAGAAGAAGTTCAAGGGCGTGCCCACCGACGAGCAGCTGACCAAGTTCGCCTGGGACACCCTTAACAGCGGCAAGGTCATCCCCGGCTACGGCCACGCCGTGCTGCGGGTCACCGACCCCCGTTTCGCCGCCTTCCGGGCCTTCGGCATGGCGCACTTCCCCAACGACCCGGTGATGAAGCTCGTGGACAAGGTCTACACCATCGTCCCCGGCGTCCTGAAGGAACACGGCAAGGCCAAGAATCCCTGGCCCAACGTGGACGCCGGCAGCGGCGCCCTGCTGTACCACTACGGCCTGCGCGAGTTCTCCTACTACACGGTGCTGTTCTCGGTCTCCCGTGCCATGGGCATGTTGAGCCAGATGATCATCGACCGCGCCATGGGCTCGCCCATCGAGCGTCCCAAGAGCGTGACCACCAGGTGGATCAAGAAACAGGTCAAGTAGATCGGCCTGTACCTACCGACAAGGAATCCCTCCGCCGTTCGGCGGAGGGATTCCTGTATTCCCGGGAGAATTCACACCCCCGACGGAACGGCATCATGGCTTGGCCTTGGCCGCCATACCACGTAGATGTTCCACTTCCCGGCCGGTCAACTGGCGGAAGGATCCCGCCTTGAGATCCCCCAGTTCCACATCACCGATCCGCACCCTCTGCAGGGACATGACCTTGTGATGAAGGGTGCTGAACACCCGCCTGATATGGCGTCCCTTGCCCTCGCCGAGGATGATGCTCAACAACGTCGTCGTTTCGCCGCCGGAAACGATCTCCACCTTCTCCGGCTTGAACTGCCCCAGCTTGGGCAGTTGGACTCCCGCCGTCAGGATTTCCAGCTGGGTCTCCCCCAGGCAGCCTTGCAACTTGACGAGATACTCCTGGCCCAGGTTCGGGTTGCCGTTGAGCAGCCGGCACCACTGGCGGTCATTGGCCGCCAGCATCAAGCCGCTAGTGCGGTGATCCAGACGTCCAACCACCGCCAGCCCGGGAATGTCCTTGGGCAGATAGCTCTCCACCAACCGACGGCCCGGCCCATCGCTGGCCGTGCACACGGTCCCCACGGGTTTGTGGAAGAGGAAATAGCGGGGAGACAAGTGGGCCAGGGGCTGCCCGTCCAGAAGGATCAAATTCTCCGGGCCCACCCTCTGCCTCGGATCCAGCACCACTTGTTCATCAACCTGGACCCGGCCATCCAGCACGAATTGCTCGGCCTGCTTCCGGGTTCCGTACCCGGCCTTCATCAAGGCCCGACCCAGTCCCAAGGGCCGTTGGGGATGGAAAATCCGCAGGCGGTCTCCTGTTTGCATATTCCTGTTCACCCTGAGATCCTCAACTTCCCCTCCCACCGACTGCCGGAGTCGGCTCAGATCATCCAGCTGACCATGATGGCCCCGTACAGACCCAACAACAGGCCGCCACGCAGACGCCCGAACCTGCGGCCCCCGGTGCCGGACATGCCCCAGACCACCAGGGTAATGAACAGCATCGTAATCACCTGGAACTGGAACCGGGCCAGGTCCAGTCCCAACCATGGCACTGCTACGACACCAGGATCCGCCCGCAGGGGCCGGATCAGGCCCACGGGCCCGGCCACCCCCAGCAGGTTGAAGACGTTGGAGCCGAAAATGTTGCCCAGAGCCAGATCCCCTTCCTTGCGCAACGCAGCCATGATGGTCGTCGCCAGTTCCGGCAGGCTCGTGCCCACCGCCACCATGGTCAGACCGATGACCGTCTCCGAGACGCCCAGGGCCTGGGCGATGGTCACCGCCGCATCGGTGATGAGCTTGCCGCCCAGGGCCAGGGCCACGATGCCCACCAGGGTCCACAGGGAGCCCAGCAGGATTCCCCGCCAGTCCCTGGGCGCGAAGCCCGTTTCCCGGGGAGGCGTCCCCGGCTCCACCGGCACGGCCCCCCGCTTGCCGAGCAGCGTGTAAAGCATGAAACCCAGAAACCCCGCCGTCAACAGGCCGGCGTTCAAACGGGTTATGTTCCCATCCCAGGCCAGAATGCAGAAGAACATCGTCGCTGCGACCATCAAGGGGATTTCCCGGCGCGCCAGATCCGCTTCCACGGTCACCGGCCTCAGCAGACCCGCTGCTGCCAGGATCAGGCCCAGGTTGGCCACGTTGGAGCCCATGACATTGCCCAGCACCAGAGCCGTGCTGCCGCGCAGGGCGCCCACCAGCGACACGAAGAACTCGGGCGCCGAGGTCCCGAAGGCCA
The DNA here is from genome assembly GCA_964414055.1 of uncultured Fibrobacteraceae bacterium. Lineage (GTDB taxonomy): Bacteria > Krumholzibacteriota > Krumholzibacteriia > LZORAL124-64-63 > LZORAL124-64-63 > JAHJTW01. Next base: position 993 of record CAYPVD010000058.1, on the reverse strand, counting down.
CGACGGTCAAACCCACCACCACCGAAGGGATGCCCAGGATGCGGGCGACCTTGACCCCGCCTTCCACCAGGGCATAAGCGCCCAGCACGAGGGCAACCAGGCCTCCCAGGAACATCAAAAGATTCAGGAAATCCACCTTCAGGTCTCCTCGACCAGGGCCACCGCCCGCACCGGGGACGCCTCTGTTGCCGCCAGCTTGAGCGGCAGGGCCAGGAAAGTAAAGGGACGTTCCGGCAACCGGGCCAGACCCGCCAGGTTCTCGATGTTGATCATGCCCGCGGCGGCGCAGATGTCGTGTGCGATCCGCCCCCGGGGATCATCCAGGCTCGGGGTATCCAGGCCGATTCCCTTGAGACCCCGGCGGGCCAGCTCGGCGGCGAGCTCCCCGGAGAGGTAGGGCCACTCGCGGTAATAACGGGGAGTTCCCCAGTAACGTTCCCAACCCGTGGCGATGATGATGAAATCGGTATCGGAATCGTCGTTCCCGGCCAGGATCTCCGGACCCAGAGGACCGGCGGCGGTGCCGGCGGGCAACCGGACCAGGCGGCCCCTGCCGCAGAAATCCTCGATGGGAAGGGCGTCCAGACCCGGCTGACCGGCCAGAAAATGCAGGGGCGCATCGATATGGGTGCCGACGTGGCAACCCAGTTCCAGGGCGCTGGACATGTGGGTTCCGTCCCCGTGTTCACTTCGCAGGTGAATGGCCAGGGGCTGGTCGTCTCCCGGCCACTGGGCCATGCCGGGGGTGATGACGTGGGAAAGGTCCAGGATCCGCAAAATGGCCTCCCTCGACTCGGCTGCGGGGGTTCGTCCCCTGCATTCCAGGTGCCAAACTATAAGCTGCCGGGGATCCCCTGTCAGGGCCGGTTTTTCCCGCCCCGAACCGTACCGGGGGTTGCCACCCGGCCTGAAAAGGGTGACAATACGCCCATGATCCCACAGGAACGAATCCGAGGACAAGCCGAACGAGCCATCCCGCAGGCCATCATCCTG
>CAYPVD010000057.1:0-14808 GCA_964414055.1 uncultured Fibrobacteraceae bacterium | reverse complement strand
CGGCGACGAGGCCGACATCGCCCCGCGCATCATGGCCCGCGTCGTGGATGTGAAGGTCCGCGAAGGCGCCGCCGTGACCAAGGGCCAGGTCCTGACGCTGCTGGATGGGCGCGAGCAACAGGACGCAGTGGATGCGGCCACAGACGGCCTGGATGCCGCCAAGATAGCCGCCGAAACCCAACACGATGCCACTGCCCGCGACAAGGTCCTGTACGAAGCCAAGGCCATCTCCCAGGAACAGTGGGATCGGTCCCGTTCCCTGGCAGCAGCCATGGATGCCAAGCTGGCCGCGGCCCGCAAGAATCTCAAGGTGGCCCGGACACGCCTGAGTTACACCATACTGACGGCGCCGGTCTCCGGTGTCGTGGCCCGGCGCCTGATCGATCCCGGCGACCTGGTCGTGCCCGGCAAACCGGTCCTCGAAGTCGTCCGTCAGACCGACGTCCGCGTGCGGGGCAAGCTGCCCCAGGAGGACCTGGCCCACCTGCAGGTCGGCCAACCGGTGACCATGACCGTGGGCGGCGATGAGATCTCCGCCCCGGTCAGCCGCATCTTCCCCGCCGCGGACCGCAACCACCTGGTGACCTTCGAGGTCGATCTGGCCTCTCCCCCCTCCTCCTTCGTGGCCGGCGCCACCGTGGGCATGGACATCGCCTTTACCGCCGCCGAGGGGATCTCGGTGCCGGTGGCGGCCCTGCTCGAGGGTGAGCATGGGGACTGGGTCTTCAAGGTGACCGATGGGACCGTGCATCCGGTCAAGGTGCAGATCCTGTCCACGAGCAGCGAATTCGCGGCCGTCAGCGGCGATCTGAACAGCGGCGACATGGTCGTGGTCGCCCGCCCTTCCCGTCTGATGATGCTCAGTGAAGGCCAGCCGGTGCAGCTGGCCCAGCAGGGAGGCCAGCGATGAGAATCGTCGATGCATACCTGCGGAAACCCCACCTTCTGATCTCCCTGGTCCTGCTGGCCGCAGTGGTCGGGCTGGTGGGGTTCCAGAAAATGCCCGTGAACCTGTTCCCGGATTCGGAACGTCCCCAGATCGCCGTGGTCACGGTGTACCCCGGCGCATCTTCGGCCGACGTGGAAAGCGAGGTCTCACGAACCATCGAAAAGGAAGTGAACACCATCGACCTCGTACGGCGGGTGACCTCGGTGAGCAAGGATGAGATCTCCGCAGTAACGGTCGAATTCGAGTACCAGAAGGGGCTGGACGCCGCGGCCACCGACGTGGCCAACGCACTGCAGAAGATCAAGGCCAAATTGCCCGGCAACATCCGGCCTCCCATGCTGTTCAAGGTCTCGTCGGCGACTCCTGCGGTGATGACCCTGGCCCTGCGACCCAAGGAGGGTTCCCCCCTCGATCTGTCCATGGTCCGACAGCTGGCGGACAACCAGATCAAGGAAGAGCTGTTGCAGCTGAAGGAAGTGGCCAACGTCGAGGTCTTCGGCGCCCACCAGCCGGTGATCCGGGTCAACCTGGATCGCGACAAGCTGCAGCGCAACCACCTGACGGCCCTGCAGGTGCGGCGGGCCCTGACCGCCTACAACGCCAACCAGCCCATCGGGCTCTTGATCACCAAGGAGAGCCAGTTCCTCGTCAAACGCACAGGCGAGTTCCAGCGCATCGAGGAAGTCGGTGCCATCACCGTGGCCCACCGCCTGGGCGGAGCCATCCACCTCCAGGATGTGGCCACCATCACCCGTGACGTCCTGGAACCCCAGAGCGCCTACCACGGCAACGGCACCCCGGCCATCGCCGTGAACATCCAGCGCGCCTCGTCCGGCCACGCGTTGAATTCCATCGCCGACGTGACGGCTTTCCTGCCACAACTCGAGAAGCAGTTCCCCAACATCGACTTTTCGATCCCCGACACCCAGGGCACCCTGATCGAGCTCTCGGTGGGCAACATGATCGACGCCCTGCGCGACGCGGTGATCATGACCATCATCGTCATCTTCCTGTTCCTGGCCGATCTTAGGGGGATGCTGCTGGCAGCCATCAGCATCCCGTTCACCTACCTGCTGACCTTCGCCATCATGTGGCTGATCGGCTACGAGTTCAACATGGTGACCCTGACGGCGGTGATCATCGCCGTGGGCATGCTGCTCGATGACGCCATCGTGGTGCTGGAAAATATCGAGCGGCACTACCGGGAAGCGGCCAAGGATGTGCGTGAGGCGGTGGTCGGCGGCACCGAGGAAGTCATGCTGGCCATCTTCTCCGGTACCTACGCCACCGCCATGGTGCTGGTTCCCATCATCTTCATCGGCGGTTATGTGCAGACCGTGCTGCGGCCGTTGTCCATCAGCCTGATCATCGCCCTGGCCGCCTCGTACATCGTCTCGGTGACGGTGATACCGCTGCTGGCGCCCCTGTTGCTCAAGCGCGGCCATGGGGCCGAACGCAACCTCGTGGAGCGTATCGTGGGCCGGTTCGGGACCTACGTCGTCGATCCGGTGCGTGAGTTCTACGTGCGGTTGACCACCTTCGCCCTGGACCACCGCCTGCCGTTCATGATCGCCGGCATCATGATGACCATGGTGGCCGGTCGCCAGATGCCCCTGGTAGGCAGGGACCTCATGCCTCCCATGGATGCGGGTATCATCAAGGTTAACTTCGAGACCGACGCCAACACTTCGCTGGCCGAGACCGAAGCGACCATGACAAAGATGGAAGACATCATCCGGGCCCGGCCCGAGGTGGTATCTGTCTCCTCGGTCATCGGTTCGGAGCCGGCGGTGATCTCCTTCGGGGCCGGACGGCTGGCCCAGCAGGGGACCATCACCGTCAACCTGGTGGACCGTTTCCAGCGCAAAGCGACCATCTGGGACATCGAGAACGACCTGCGTGAACAGTTCCACAAGTTGCCGGGCCTGAAGACCGCCGACGTGTTCGACTTCGGCGCCACGGCCCTGTCCACCATCCGCTCCCCGGTGGATGTGATGATCTCAGGACCGGATACCGAGGTCCTGGACCGCATCGGCAAGGACGTGGAACAGCGCCTGCGCGAGCACCTGCACGACGTGACTTCCATCTCCCGCAGCTGGTCCCTGGATGACCAGGAGATCACGTTCACAGCCGATCCGGAGCAGTTGGCCCTTTATCAACTTTCACCGGCGGTGCTGGCGGCCCAGCTCTCAGGGGCCGTGCGAGGCATGCCCGGTTCGGTGTTCCGCATCCCCAATCAGGACGGCCTGGCCGTGTGGCTGCAGTTCCCGGCCGCACAAAGGCAAAGCATGAGCCAGGTGGCGGCCTACAACATCGCCACTCCCCGGGGCGAAGTGCCCCTGGGCCAGCTTGGTACCGTCGGCAAGCACTGGACCAGCTCGGTGATCACCCGCCAGGGCCTGCAGCGCACCCTGGACATCCAGGCCTACCGCGCCAAGCGTCCCATCAGCCACATGCAGGAAGACGTGATGGCGGCCCTCAAGGGCCTGGAACTGCCCCCCGGCTACACCATCAGCCATGAGGGCGACATCAAGCAGATGACCGAGTCCTTCGGCCGTCTGGGCTCAGCTTTGGTTCTGGGCATGGTTCTGCTGTACTTCTCCCTGGTGCCGGCTTTCAAATCCTGGATCCATCCGCTGACCATCATGTCGGCCATTCCTCTGGCCCTGATCGGCGCCTCGTGGAGCATGCTGATCATGAACAAGCACGGTTGCATGCCGTCGATGATGGGTATGATCCTGCTGGCCGGCATCGTGGTGAAAAACTCGATCCTGCTCATCGATTTCATCGCCGCGGCACGGGAGAGGGGCGACAGTGTGCACGACGCCCTGATCGGTTCGGTCCGCGTGCGTACGCGGCCCATCCTGATGACCGCCGTCGGCACTTCCGTCGGCATGATTCCCATCGCCGCCGAATGGGCCATCGGCCTGGAACGCCTTTCGCCCCTGGCGGTGGTGGCCATCGGCGGGCTCATGGTCTCGACCTTCCTGACCATGGTGTACGTGCCGATCATCTACTCGCTGTTCGAGGATCTCGAGAACAAGGTGAAGGGCTGGATCCGGAATCTCCGGGGTCATGCTGCTCCTGAAACCATGAACTGAGGTATGCTTATGCCCCGGGCGCTTGGCAGCGTCCGGGGCAACTCCTGCCAACCGGGCGGAACAGGAACTGCGATGGTGGATCCTGCATGTGGATGAGGATACCTGTTTTCTCCTCGAATTCGGGAGTTGGACTTCAGCTTTTACGGTATTTTTCTTGACACGGTCTATTTTTTGCGTAAAATTGGGAGTGAAGCTCCCAAAAACGAGGTTTTTATGGTCCCGCGTGATTTGCTGCCCGAACTCCTCAATTGCGCTCGGGAATATCCCGTGATCACCCTGACCGGTCCCCGCCAGTCCGGCAAGACAACCCTGGCGAAGGCGGCTTTTCCTCATCTTGGATATGCCAATTTCGAACGACCTGACTTGCGAGCCCAGTTCGCTGAAGACCCCAGGGGATTCCTGGCGGGGTTCGCACAGGGCGCGATTTTCGATGAAATCCAGCATGTGCCGGAAATCTGTTCCTGGCTGCAGGATCTTGTGGACCAGGCCCCCGCTCCCGGCCGCTTCGTACTGACCGGCTCCCAGCATTTCGGACTGACCAACCAGGTCACCCAGAGCCTGGCCGGCCGCACGGCCATCCTGGAATTGTTGCCGTTCAGCCGACATGAGTTGGAGACGGGAGGATTCCTTGCACACGATCTGGATACAGCCCTGTGGTCAGGTGCCTACCCGCCCGTGCACGACCGCCGTTTGCGCCCCGAGAGGTGGTATGCCGATTACCTGGCGACCTACCTGGAACGGGATCTGCGGCAGCTGGCCGCCATCAGGGATCTCTCTCTTTTCCAGCGCTTCCTGAAACTGGCGGCTGGCAATGTGGGCCAGTTGTTCGTCGCCTCCCGGTTGGCCGGCGATCTCGGCGTCAGCAACAAGACCATCGAGCACTGGACATCCCTGCTTGAAGCCAGCTACCTGGCGGTCCGCATCCCCCCGTATCATCGCAATCTTCGCAAGCGACTGACCCGTTCCTCGAAATTCTACTTTCTCGACACGGGGCTGGCCTGCCATCTGCTTGACATCAAGGAGCCTGGCCAACTGACCGCCCATCCCCTGCGGGGGGCGATCTTCGAGAATTGGGTCGCTGCCGAGTTCCTCAAGGAGGATGCCAACCGGGGATGGCGCTCCAGGCTCATGTTCTGGCGCACCTACGACGGCCAGAAAATCGATTTCCTGCGGGAGGACGGCAATAAGCTGGAACTCATCGAATGCAAGGCGGGTCAGACCATCATTCCACGCTTCCTGTCTCCATTGAAGCGAGTGTCCTCCCTCATGACCGACCGTGAGATTCATCCTTATCTGGTCTACGGGGGAACCGAGGAACGTACCCTGAATCAGACCAGGATCCTGCCCTGGAATCGGTTATGACGCAGAGGGATATTCGACGTGAAACCGTCATAAATCTTTCTTTCCCCTGATCCACCACCCCTTGTATAGTCCTCGCTGTTCGCCCCCAACATTCTGTGTGAACAGGAGGTTCACCATGCTCTCGCCACGTTCCCGATTCCTGCTCCTTTTCCTGGTCCTGATCCTGACGCTGACGGTCGGCTGCTCCAACCAGCAGGACCTGACCCGGCCCTCCACCGACAGCCCCGTGACCTGGGACAAGGCCGCCCCCGCCGGGTACTACGACACCGTGGATACCTCGACACCGGCAGCCATGCGCTCCTCGCTGCACGCCATCATCGGCGACGGCATCAAGATCCCCTACACATCATCTTCCACCGATACCTGGGACGTGGAGGAGGCCGCCTGCGAGGACCCGTACGACGAGAACCGGATCCTCGACATCTACCTCAACGCCGTGTATCCCAAGTACGGCGGCGGCAACACCGACTACAACCGGGAGCACGTCTGGCCCAAAAGCTACGGCTTTCCCAACGACAGCTCGAGCAACTATCCCTACACCGACTGCCATCACCTCTTCCTGTGCAACGACAGCTACAATTCCTCCCGCAGCAACAAGCCCTACGGTACCGTGGGCGCCTCGGGCACCGAGAAGACCACCCTGGTCTATGACGGCGTCGGCGGCGGCAGCGGGACCTACCCCGGCTGGTCCAACTGGTACGATGCCACCTACTGGGAGACCTGGCAGGACCGACGCGGCGACGTGGCCCGCGCCCTGTTCTACATGGACGTGCGCTACGAGGGCGGCGTCCACCCCGGCACCAGCAACCCCGAACCCGATCTGATCCTGACGGACGACCTGAATCTGATCGAGGCCTCCAACACCGGCAGCAACGAATCGGTGGCCTACATGGGCATGCTCTCGGTGCTGCTGCAGTGGAGCCAGGAGGATCCCGTGGACGCCAAGGAGATGGCCCACAACGACGTGGTCTACTCCTACCAGGGCAACCGCAACCCCTTCATCGACCATCCCGAGTGGATCGACTGCGTCTTCGGCGGCGACTGCGGAGGCGGGGGCGGCTCGGGCGAAAGCACGGCCTGGATCAACGAGTTCCACTATGACAACCAGAGCACCGACACCGGCGAGTTCTTCGAGATCGCCGGCACCGCGGGCCTGGACCTGTCCGGCTGGGCCGTGTACGGCTACAACGGCAACGGCGGGACCGTCTACGCCACGGTGAACCTGTCCGGCACCCTGCCCGACCAGCAATCAGGGTTCGGCACCCTGGCCTTCGACATGGCCGGCATGCAGAACGGCAGCCCCGACGGTCTGGCCCTGGTGGACGACACCGGTGCCGTTGTGCTGTTCATAAGCTACGAGGGAACCCTGACCGCCACCGACGGCCCCGCCGACGGGATGACGACCGAGGATATCGGTGTCTCCGAGACAACGACCACGCCTGTCGGCTACTCCCTGCAGCTGTCCGGCAGCGGCACGACGTACGCGGACTTCACCTGGCAGTCACCCCAGGCAGCCACTTCCGGCGCGGTAAATACCGGCCAGAGCTTCAGCGGCGCCCCAGCCAACGAGCCCCCCACCGCCGAAGCCAACGGCCCCTACAGCGGAGAGACGGACACGGCCGTCGACTTCTCCTCGGTCGGTTCCAACGATCCGGACGGGACCATCACCGATTATCAATGGGACTTCGGCGACGGTGCCGGCAACACAGCCGCCAACCCTTCCCACACGTACACTTCTGCAGGGACCTACACCGTGACCCTGACCGTCACCGACGACCAGGGCGCCACCGATACGGACACCGCCAGCGTCGAGATCACCGATCCGGCGCCACCGGCAGGTACGGCCTGGATCAACGAGTTGCACTACGACAACGACGGCACCGACACCGGCGAGTTCTTCGAGATCGCCGGCACCGCGGGCCTGGACCTGTCCGGCTGGGCCGTGTACGGCTACAACGGCAACGGCGGGACCGTCTACGCCACGGTGAACCTGTCCGGCACCCTGCCCGACCAGCAATCAGGGTTCGGCACCCTGGCCTTCGACATGGCCGGCATGCAGAACGGCAGCCCCGACGGTCTGGCCCTGGTGGACGACACCGGTGCCGTCGTGCTGTTCATCAGCTACGAGGGCGCCCTGACCGCCACCGACGGTCCCGCCGACGGGATGACCTCCGACGACATCGGCGTCAGCGAACCCTCGACCACGTCGGTGGGTTTCAGCCTGCAGCTCGGCGGCACGGGCACCGCGTACGATGATTTCACCTGGCAGGCAGCCCAGGCCAACACCTCAGGCGCGGTGAACACGGGCCAGACTCTCGGCGACGGTTCCACTGCCGGCGCCTGGCAAGTCATCACCTACGATGACTTCGAAAGCGGGATGGGCAGCTACCGGGACGGCGGCGGCGACATGAAACGCGCCTCTACCGGTTATTCGCACCAGGGTAGCTACAGCGCGGACATCCAGGACAACAGCGGCACATCGTCGTCCTTCTACCACTCCTCCGGCCACGACGTATCCGGCTACACCGACCTGGAAGTGGAGTTCTGGTACAAGCCCATCAGCATGGATAAGCCCGGAGAGGACTTCTGGGTCCAGTACTGGGATGGTTCGGGGTGGGAGACCGTGGCGGTGTTCGACAAGGGCACCGACTTCGAGAACGGCAACTTCTACCACGTCGTCGTTTCGATTCCCGCCGCCGACTACGACTATCCGGCGGACGCCAAGCTGAAGTTCGTCTGCGACGCCAGCGGCAACGCGGACGATGTCTACATCGACGAGATCGAATTCCGCGGGTACAACTGATAGTCCGCTGGTTGGTCAGAGGGGGCCCCCGACCGGGGGCCCCTCATTCATCCCTGCCGTAGGGGCAGATCCTGTCGATATCCTGCAGGGCGCACACCCCCGCGGTCGTCACCCCGTAGACCAGGTACGGCTTGCGGTCGGCCAGGATCCTTCGCCAAATATGGTCGAAGGTGCCGTTGACCAGGGTAGTCCCGGTCAGGATGACGAAATCCGACCGGTCGATGAGCTCGTCGGTGCGCCGCCGGCCGTCCATGACTTCCACCCCGAAGCGCTTCCTGCCGATGTTGTCGGCGTTGAGATCCGTCATCAGGACGTTTTCCGAGCCGAAGGTATGCACCAGATGCTCGGCGATGGCGGGGTTCAGGCCGATGAGCCCCACCCTGACCCGTCCGTGCTTCTCCAGGATATGGGCGGCGATCTCCCGGGCGCACTGCTCCGGGTCCTCGTCCTTGCAGTGCACGGTTCCCCCGGCCAGGCCGAGATGCCGCAGGGTGGCGTTGAGGGTGGCCAGAAAGACGGCCCGGTTGCGGTTGCCGTCCAGGTCCAGATCCGCCACCTCCTGCAACGTCCCGCGGAAATGCGAGGGCGTATCGGTGAAGGAGTGGCCCTTGGCTCCGGACAGCACCGCCTCCATGACGCGTTCGCGGCCCACGATGATGGGGTAATCCCGGCGTTCGGGGTTGCCGATGGCCTCCTCGGCCGTCAGCGGCTTGGCGGTGACGGAAATCTCCGCCTCCAGCAGATCATGGGCGGTCAGGATCTCCTTGAATCTGCGTCTGGTCTCCTCCAGGACCGCCGGTTCCCCGGTGTGTTTCACGGCAGGACCTCCCGGGCCTCGCGGCGGGCACAGCCCAGCATGAATGAGAAGACCAGCCCCAGCGCCACCACCGCCGTGGTGATCACGAAGGCCGCCTGGTAACCCCAGGTATCCACCACGAAACCGCCGGCGATGGGCAGGAGGAAGGCGATGCCCGCCACCGTGCCGGCCACGGCGATGTAGGCGGGCCTCAGCTCCGCCGGCGCGATCTCCAGCAGGTAGTTCCTGAACCCGATGCCCGTGCCGCTGGCGCTGCAGCCCAGCAGGGCGAAGACCGGGACCAGCAGCCGGGGGCCGACGACCACCGAGGAGACCAGTGCCAGCACGGGAATCAGGATGCCGATGACCGCCACCAGCCGGATGACCACCCGGTTGCCGATGCGGTCGCTCAGCTCGGCCCACACCACGTTGGACACGATTGCGCCGGCCACCTGGGCGCCCACCAGCAGGCCGATCTGCTGATCCTCCATGCCCAGCACGCTGCGGCCGTACAGCACGTAGAACGGCAGGGCGAAACCCCCGAAGCCGATGGTGACCCGGCTGAGCAGCAGCCGTCCGAAGTTGCGGTCGTCGCGGATCATCTGCACCGACTGGCGCAGGAACTGCCCGGTGCTGCGCCGGGCGGGAACGGCCCGGCCCTCGGGCTCGCGCACGCTGCCCAGGGCCAGGTAGGAAACCACCAGGAAGATGAACGACAGCAGGAACAGGATCCCGTAGTTGTTGGGAAACTGCAGGTCCGGATCGCCCAGCACGCGCTTGACCACGTATGCCGCACCCAGGGCCATCAGGCCGCCCCAGAGCTGCCGGTGGCCGAAGAAGCGGCCCCGCAGGGTGGCCGGCAGGGTCTTGGCCCAGATGTCGTTGAAGGGGATGGAGGCCACCCCGCCGGCGAACGAGAAGATGAACAGTAGGACCACCAGGGCCACCAGGATGAGGGTGGGATCGCTGCCGCTCCAGAAGAAGGTGAGCAGCCCCAGTACCCCCCAGGCCGCCGCCCGGGTCCAGATGGCCGCCACCATGACGGGTTTCTTGCGCGGCTTGCCCTCCAGGCGGTGGGCCACGAAGAGCAGGGGCAGGATGCCGCCGCCCTGCATCAGGGCCGAGAACACGCCGATGAGGGTCAGGGAACCGGTGAACTGGTTCAGGAAGACCGGCAGCACGCTCGACGGCTCGGAGAACGCGATCCCCGCCCGGTAGAAGATCCCGTGCAGCAGACCCATGGTGAAGTTGAACCTGACGTTGTCGCGCTCGGCCGCCATGTCACCGACCCCATCCGGGCGTTACAGCCCTTTCATCGACCCGGGTCAACCAAGGAACTCCTCGTCGTCCTCGTAGGAGTTGGCCCTGTGTCCGGTGAGCGCCACGATCCGACCCGTGATCAGGCCCGCGACCACGGCAAGGACCATCGTCACCACGATTCCCTTGAGCTGGGCTCCGCCGTCGATGCCGCCGACGGTCACCAGGGCCGCCAGACCGCCCAGCAACCCCGGGATCCCGTGGAGGTTGGACACCCCGCAGGTATCGACCAGCCTGAGACCCTTCTGCAGCCGCTCCTGGATCACGGCGAACCCGAAGGTGGAGGCGAACCCGGCCACCGCGCCGATGATCAGGGCCGTGGGCAGGGAGACCTTGTCGCAGGTCGAGCCGATGGCCACGCCGCCGGCCAGGGTGGCGTTGGCGATGTCGGCCGCGGCGATGCCGCGCCTCAGCATCATGGTGGCCAGGTAGGTCACCAGGGTCGATCCGCACAGGGCCATCACCACGTTCATGGCCGTCTGGGGCACCAGGGCCGCGGGCACCAGGGCGGCGCAGAAGCTCGGCCAGAAGACCCACAGCGCCATGCTGCCCAGCAGGGAGAAACGGTCGCTGGTGTAGTCCGACTCCACGGGCAGACCGCGTTCCCCGGCGGTGGTCATGGCCATGGCCACGCCCAGCCCGAACAGGGCGCCGAACATGTGGATGACGATGGAACCGCCCGTGTCGACGAAGGCTCCGCCCGAGACCAGGCCCAGGCCGCCTTCCAGGACCATCCACTCGTTGAACATGTAGACCGGGATGAACAGGACGCCCAGCAGGAGATACTGGGGCATCTTCAGCCGCCCCAGCACCGCGCCGGCGCAGATCAGCAGGCTGGCCGCCCCGAATTCCCCGGTGATCAGGGCGTGGATGCCCGTGACCGGCTCACCGAAAACCCCGGAGCCCTTCAACCAGATGTAAAGCGGCAGGGAAACGGCGGTCAGCAGGTAGGTGGCCGTCAGGGCCGAGAGTCCGTAGCCCCGCACGAAGACCATCAGGAACCCGAAACCCAGCAACAGCATGACCATGACGTGGATGGCGCGGTTGTACTCCTGGACCGCCGTGACCGCCGCCAGATCCGCGCCGCCGACGGTCGCGCTCTGGCTGACGGCAACCGCCTCGGAAACATCGGGAGTCGCCGATCCGGTGGCAGGGATCATCACACCTGCGACCAGAATCATCACCAACAGGGAAGCAAGCAGCAGGGTACCGTTTCTCATGGTCGTTTCTCCCGGTGGAGCCGGTTGCGGAGCGGATCGGTGGACATCCGGAAATATCACCGGTGGCGGTAGCGGGGTCAAAATATTGTCAACGCGTTAACATCCCACCAAATCGGTGCGCATTCGAGTTTTCTTCCCTCCCTACCACAGGAATGATATGCTGCCCGGACGATTCCCCGACCATTCTTCAACCCGGAGTACCTGCCGTGCACAAATCCCTGCGTGTCCCCTTGTTGCTGGTCGTTGCCCTGCTCTGCGCAGCCCCCGTCCTCGCCGCCTCGGACCTGCCGCCGGGCGACAAGCCCGCACCGACCCCCATCTCGCGTATCGCCGACGCCGGCACCTCCGCCGACCACGACGGCGCCGACCTGGTGGTGGTCCTGGACAAGGCGGTCAACAGGGTCAAGCCCAGCGGCGTGACCTACGTGGACCATTACCGCCTGACCAAGGTGCTGACTCCCGCCGGCTGCCGCGACCAATCGGTGCTGAGCTGGCACTACGACCCCCAGAGCAGCAAGGTCGAGGTGCGCAAGGTCACGCTCATCCGCGACGGCAAGTACATCCCGGTGGACATCACGGGAATCCATGACCTGCCCGCCCCCCAGTCCTGGATCTACTGGAAGGACCGGGTCAAGACCCTGCAGCTTCCGCGCCTGCAGGTGAACGACGGCATCGAGGTCATCACCTTCCGCAAGGGGTTCACCTACGCCCTGCTGGACGGCCCCGGCGAGGAGCCGGCGCCCGGCGGCGGACCCGCACAGGAAGCCTACCAGGACAACGAGGAAGAGGACGCCCGCTACGTCCCGCCCATGCCCGGCGAGTACTTCGACATCGTGCTGTTCCAGGAGGACTCGCCGATCATCGAGAAGCGCTACGAGCTGCAGCTGCCGCCGGACAAGAAGCTCCAGTCGCAGATCTACAACGGCTCCCTGTACGCGAGCACCGGGTACGACAAGGACCGCAACACCTACACCTGGTGGGGGCTGGACCTGCCCGCCCGGACCCACGAGCCGCACCAGCCCGATGCCAGCGACATCGTCCCCAAGGTCGTCATGACCACCGTGAGCAGCTGGCAGGCCAAGAGCAGCTGGTTCTTCGATGTGAACAGGGACCAGTTCCAGGTCACCCCGGAGATCAGGACCAAGGTGCAGCAGATCCTGGCGGCCGCCGGGGTGGAGGACGGCTCCGACGAGGCCAAGGCCCGCGTGCTGGTGCACTGGGTGGCGCAGAACATCCGCTATTCGGGCCAGACCATGGGCGAGGGCGAGGGCTTCACCCTGCACCCGGGCAGCATGATCTTCGCCCAGCGCAGCGGCGTGTGCAAGGACATCGCCGGCATGCTGATCACCATGATGCGCGCCGCGGGTCTGGACTCCTACGCCGCCATGACCATGGCCGGCAGCCGCATCGACCAGGTGCCCGCCGACCAGTTCAACCACTGCGTGACGGCCCTGCGCCTGCCCGACGGCAGCTTCCACATGTACGACCCCACCTGGGTGCCCTACAACAACGACGACTGGTCCCTGCTGGAATGCGAGCAGCAGTACCTGGTGGGCACCCCCGAGGGTCGGCCCCTGGCGACCATCCCCTACAGTCCGCCGTCCGAATCGCCCTTGCAGGCGGTGCACAAGGCCACCCTGGACAAGGACGGCACCCTGCGCGGCACCCTGCGCCTGGACGGCACCGGGGCCATGGACGGCCGCCTGCGCCGCCTGGTCAACGGGCAGCGCAAGAGCGAGCTGACGGACCGCTGCGCGCGGCTGCTGTCGGCGATCAGCCCGCGGGTGGAGATCGACAAGGTGGCCAGCCTCGATCCGGCCGACTTCAGCGGCGACATGTGGCTGGAGATCCGCTACCACATCCCCCACTTCGCCGCTCCCGACGACGGCGTGCTGGAATTTCCCAGCCCTCTGGCCCAGGTCATGCTCCACGAGCACAACCTGCTGGGGGTGGCCGACGAGAAGTGGGCCGAGTCGCGCGACACCGTGCTGTTCCTGTGGTACACGCGGCGGCTCGACGGCAGCGAGACCATCAAGCTGCCGCGCGGGTTCAAGCTCGCCACTGCGGTCAAACCCGTGGCCGTGGATGAGACCTACGCCGGGTTCACCGGCGAGGTGGAGCTGAGCGGCCGCACCCTCGCCATCACCTCGCGCGCCGAGATCCGCCGCCGCCAGATCCCGCCCGACGGCTACCCGGGCTTCCGCCAGGCCATGACCGCCGCCAAGGACTTCTGCAACCGGACCTACCATCTGACCAGGGAGGGCAAGTGATGAAGACGCTGAAAATCGTTTCCCTCCTGGCCTTGATGCTGTGCGCGGTAGGCGCGGTGGCTGCCGACATGGGCACCTCCTACGGATTCGACCTGGACGCCCTGTGGACCACCGCCCGGCAGACCTACGACCTGGACACCGAGGATGCCGTCGTGCTGCTGGAAGACCGCGAGGTGACCCTGACCGACGGGGGCGGCCTGGCCACCACCGTGCACCGGGTGGTCTGGATCAACTCATCCACCGCCATCCACCAGTACGCCGACCTGCGCGTGCCCTGGAACAAGGAGAACTCCCAGCTGGACGTGGAGGTCCTGCGCACCTGGCGGGACAGCCGGTGGTGGCCCGATCCGACCGCCATCAGCGAGACGGCCGTGGTCGAGACCCTGCCCTACGCCGTGGATCACGCCGACGACTACACGACCCTGCGCGAGACCATGCTCCTGCACGACGGCATCGAGCTGCCGTGCATCCTGGAAACCCGCTACACCATCACTCGCCACGGCGTGCCGGCGGCCGAGGGCGTGTTCGTGTTTCCCCAGCCGGATCCGGCCGTGCAGGTACGGCTGGCCGTGACCGTGCCCGCATCGGCGCCCTGGCACGCCCAGGCGGTCAACGGCGCCCCGGAGCCGACGGTATCGGCCGACAACGGCCTGCGCCGCACCGTGTGGAACATGGAACCGGTGGCTCGTCTGGGCCAACCCGTGACCGACGAACCGGAGGCCTACGAACCGACGGTCGTCTACTCCACCTGGGAAAGCTGGGCCTCCCTGGGCAAGGCCTTCACCGACGCCTTCGACCTGGCCGCCCACGTGGACGGCGCTCTGGCCGACTCGGTGGCCACACGGACCGTCCACCTGACCGATACGCTGGAGATCGTCCAGGCCGTGCTGGATTTCGTCACGGAGTCCACCCGCAACATCCATAGCGATTTTCGCCTCTGGGACAAACCTCGATCCGCCGACCGCACCTGGGAGACAGGATACGGAAACG
>CAYPVD010000056.1:6283-15046 GCA_964414055.1 uncultured Fibrobacteraceae bacterium | reverse complement strand
CTGAGAACACCACCCTTTCTGATTTCAGCACGGTTGATGAGAAGATGTTGAAGATTTTGGCACACTTGCCTCCTGAAAGTCTTTATTGTACTTTGGGGTATCAGTCTGATTGGGAGGCTCCTGCTGGAGAGCATGCGCCAGCGGCCAAGGCGGCTCTTTCTCCTCGTTACCAAAGAGTCGAGAGCATGCGAGGTAAGCGGTAAGATTGATGGCATCATGCGGGATTCCCGTGGCGGGAGATGATGATCATCCCTGCCACGGGACTTGTACGATGGTTTGAATTTTTCACTCAGGCTTCAGAAACCCCCGTACGTGCGGGGGTTTGCGCCGCCGCAGACCGACAGCATCTCCTGCACCTTGCCTGCGGCTTCGGGGTGCGCCGCCAGGTGGTCGGTGAGCCACCGCGTGCGCTCCGGCTCCGAGGGGGCGAAGCCCACCGCCGCCAGCAGGGCCTCCGGGTCGGTGGGGCAGGCCCCGCAGGCCTCCAGGGCCAGTCGCCAGGCCGCATTCACATCCCCGGCGGCGGCCTTCAGACGACACAATCCCATCCCCGCGCGCAGGTTGAACTGGGTGTCGGTGCCGGCATCCGAGCCGGCGTCCAGGCAGGCCCGGAAGGCCTCTGCGGCGGCCTCGGGCCGGCCGCATTCCTCCAGCCACAGGCCCCGGCGCAGCTGCACCGCCGGCCCCCGGCGCAGGGCCGCGGGCAGGGCGTCCAGCCAGGCCACACCCGCTGCCGGGTCGTTGTGCAGACCCTGGGCCAGCAGGGCGCACAGCTCGTCGGCCCAGGGCCGTCGGGCCAGGTCGCCGCTGGCGGCCTGCTGGAAGTGGCGTCGGCAGCCCCGGGCCGCCTGCCTCCAGGCGCGGCGGTCGTCCCCGTAGCGCGCCTGCTCCATGAGCTTGAACCAGCTGTACAGATCGCCGGGATCGGTCTTGAGCGCCTTGCGCAGCAGGGCCGTGTCCCGCTGCCGCTTGCCGCGATCGGCGGTGACCTCCGCGAGGTAGCCCAGGTGCTCCACCACGCCCGTCAGGCGGCGGGTGGCCAGTCCGGTACGGGCCAGGAAGTCGCGCACGCCGTCGCTGGGATCCTCGTGGATGCGGTGGCGGAAGCGGATCCGGGGATCGTTGCGGAACAGGCGCAGCAGGTCGGTGTCGCGGCGGGTGCCGTCGGGCCGCAGGTTGCGCATGACCACGGTGGCCGCTCCGGCCTGCCGGTCGTCCAGCAGGGCGCGGATCTGGCGGCCCAGCTCCCGGCTGGGGCGCTCGTCCGCGTCCAGGAACAGGATCCAGTCCCCGGTGGCGGCCTCCAGGGAGACGTTGCGGGCCGCGGCGAAATCGTCCTGCCATGTGTGGTGCAGTAGGACGGCCCCGGCCTCGGCGACCAGGTGGCACGTCTCGTCCTGCGAGCCGGTGTCCACCACGATGAGCTCGTCCCAGATTCCGGCCACGCTTGCCAGGAAATCTGGCAGCATCTTCTGCTCGTCCTTGACGATCATGCACAGGCTCAGGCGGCCCATAGGGTCCTCCAAGGGGTGTTTTACGGTATTTACCGGGGAATCGGCGCCCGTGCCGACCCGCCGGCATCGCTCCTGTCCGCGGCACGGAACCTGCAAGAACGGTGCAACGAAACCGGCCGGGATCTGCGCACCCCGGCCCCAGGGCTCATCCCGGGAGCAGCACCTTGCCCAGAAAACCGATCGTCAAGCCCGACCGCGGCCAGGGTCCCCTCGAGGAGCGGACCGTCATCAGCCTGCACCACGTGAACCTGACCTACCCCGATCAGATCGCCCTGCAGGATGTCTCCTTCCAGGTTCCCAACGGGGAATTCCTGTGCCTGACCGGCCCCAGCGGCGCGGGCAAGAGCAGCATCCTGCGCCTGATCGCCATGGACGCGTTCCCCACCCGGGGCCAGGTGCGCGTGCGGGGCATGATGTCGACGTCCATGAACCGGAAACGGATCCCCCTGTTGCGGCGGGAGATCGGGTTCGTGTTCCAGGATTTCCGTCTGCTGGAGGACCGCAGCATCTACGACAACGTGGCGTTCGCCCAGCTCGTGATCGGCGTGCCGGGCCGGCGCATCGCCGAGAACGTCACCCGCGTCCTGAACCAGGTGGGCCTGTGGGACAAGCGTCTCCGTCTGCCCCGGCAGCTCAGCGGCGGGGAGCAGCAGCGGGTGGCCATCGCCCGGGCCATGGTCAACAGCCCCAAGATCCTGCTGGCGGACGAGCCCACGGGCAACCTCGACCCCGTCACCGCCCAGGAGATCATCGACCTGCTGTTCCGCTTCAACGACGCGGGCACCTGCGTGATCTTCAGCACCCACGACCACGAGATCGTCAAGACCTTCGGCCGCCGGGTCATCGTCCTGGAACGGGGCCGGATCGTCTCGGACAAGACGCGCCGCGGCGAGGTCGACCGCACGGCGCGCCTGGAGGACAAGATGTACCGGGTCGAGCCGTCACCGGGGCCGACGCGGCCCGTGGAGGTTCTCAGCCATGCTTAGCGGTTCGCAGATCAAGTACCTCGCCCGCGAATCGGTGGCCGGCTTCCGCCGGCGGACCCTGACCACCGGCGTGACCATCATGATCATGGCCTCGGCCCTGATGGTCCTGGCCGTGCTGGTCATGACCACCCTGAACCTGGGGCACCTGCTGGAGACGGCCCGCGGCGGCATCGACATGCGGGTGTTCCTGCGCGACGACCTGGACCAGGAGCAGCTGGCCGGGTTGCAGCCCCGCCTCATGAGGATCCCCGGCGTGGCCGACGTGCAGTGGATCTCGCCGGAGATGGCCCTGAACGAGTTCCGCCAGACCCTGGGGGACGACGCCGACCTGCTGTCGTTGCTGGACAGCAACCCCCTGCCCGCCTCCTACCGCCTGGCCCTGACCCCGGGGGCGCGCTCCCTGACGGCGGTGCGGGGCATCCGCGACGAGATCGCCGACTGGGAGGAGGTCAGCGACATCCTGTTCAACCAGGAATGGATCAGCGTGCTGGAGCGCTGGACCTACCGCTTCCAGGTCGCCAGCCTGGTGGTGGGGCTGGTGGTCTTCCTGGCGGCCATCTTCGTCATCGCCAACACGGTCAAGCTGACCATCGCCTCCAGCGCCGGAGTGATCCGCGTGCAGAAGCTGGTGGGCGCCACCAACACCTTCATCCGCATCCCGTTCATCTGCGAGGGCATGATCCAGGGCCTGCTGGGCGGCCTGCTGGCCATGGGCCTGCTGGCCGGGGCCATGCACGTCATGCGGGACGAGCTGAGCGGCCTGGTGGTGTTCACGCCCGCCCAGATGGGCGGTTTCGTGCTGCTGTGCGTGATCCTGGGCCTGATCGGCAGCTGGGCGGCCATGGGCAAGTACCTGGGCCTGCGGAGCGAGAGCTGATGGCCCGCCGCGATGGTGTGAAGGCCCTTCTGGCCGTGCTGTCGCTGACGGTCATGGTCGCGGCCGCCCCCGCCGGCGAGGATCCGGTCCAGGACGCCATCCAGGAGAACACCGGCAAGCTGCAGCAGCTGCGCGACGAGATCACCGCCAGCAGGAACAGGATCAGCCGACTCGACGACCAGGAGAACCAGGTCGCCCGGGACCGGGAGAAGATCCTCAAGGACATCGAGATGTCCCGGAAGCTGCTGGCGCAGATGGAGGCCCGCGAGCGCGCCCTGCACGAGCGAGCCGCCCTGCTGCAGCAGGAGCTCCAGGCCAGCAGCAAGGACTTCGCCGGGCGCCGCGAGACCCTGGCGCGCAGCCTGAGGGCCATGTACATGCGCGGGGAACAGAGCGAGCTGGAGGGGATCCTCACCGCCGGCAGCTTCTCCGACCTGGTCACCCGGTTGAAGATGCAGCGCATGCTGGCGCGGCTGGAGGCGGGGCTCGTGGACGAGACGCGTCGCCAGGCCCGGACCATCCTGCAGGACAAGAAGCAGCAGGAGGCGGCCCTGGCCGAGCTGGCCAGCTCGCGCCTGGACATGGACCGCGAGAACGACCGCCTGGAGATGCTGCTGGCCGAACAGCAGTCGGCCCTGCGCGAGCTGAAGAACCAGCGGCGGGATCTCAAGGACCGTCTGCTGGAACTGAGCATGAACGAGCAGAAGCTCACCTACGTGCTGGCCGACCTGGAGGAGCAGCGCGAGGCCCGCGCAGCCGAAGAAGGCCCGGCCGGCGGATCCCTGGCTGCTTTGGCCGGCAAGTTGGAGTGGCCCGTGCGGGGCAGCACCATCCGGGGGTTCGGGCGCTCGGTGCATCCCAAGTTCAAGACCGTGACCCTGAACAACGGCATCAACATCGCCGCCGACGAGGGCTCGGCCGTGGCTGCGGTGGCCGCCGGCACCGTCGAGTTCCGCGACCGGTTGCCCGGTTTCGGCCAATGCGTTATCCTTGACCACGGCGAGGGTTACTACACCCTGTACGCCTACCTGGATCGCGTCTTCGTCGCCGCCGGCGCCAAGGTCGCCCAGGGGCAGATCATCGCCGAGGTCGGCCGCCCGTCGGCCGACGAGGATCCCCAGCTGTACTTCGAGATCCGCAAGGGGCGCACCCCACTGGATCCGGGAGAATGGCTGCGGCCGCGCTGATCAGGCTCCCGGCGAACATCCCTTCCCCTGCCCGGCGGCGTATGGTTTCCTGTGATCCGGTCTTGGTCGCCGATCGAAAGCAGGGACGCCGGTATGCAGTACTATCCCCACCGCGAGCAGGTCCTGTCGCGCCTGGAACGGATCCGGGCTTCCGGACGCCTGGGTCAGCCGTTGTTGCTGACCGGCCCGGAGGGCGTGGGCAAGGAGGCGACGGTGCTCGAGTTCGCGCGCCGCATGGCGTGCGTCGCCCCGCGGACCTGCACCCCGGCGGCCCCGTGCGAGAGCTGTGCCAAGGCCCTGACCTTCCAGCACCCCGATATCCTGTGGATCGGCCCCGCCCCGGCGCGCTTCGACGAGGACGACGCGCGCGCCCTGTTCGAGACCAAGCGGCGCGATCCGTTCTACAGGCCGCCGTTCGCCTCGACGGCCAACGTGGCCATCGGGGACAGCGACCATCCCGGTCCCATGACCGTGCGCCACCTCATCCGGTTCCTGCAGCAGCACGCCTTCCAGGCCGCCCAGAGGGTGGCCATCGTGGCGGACAGCCAGCGGCTGAACACCTCCGCGGCCAACGCCTTCCTCAAGACCCTGGAAGAGCCGCCCGAGGACGCGGTGATCATCCTGCTGGCCACCGGGACCGAGGGCATGCTGCCCACCATCCTGTCCCGCTGCCAGGAGATCCGGGTCCAGCCCTGGCCCCTGGACGAGCTCACGGCGCTGCTCTGCGACCTGCAGGGCGTGGACGAGGAGACGGCGGCCGCGGCCGCGGCGGTGGCCGCGGGCAACGCGCGGCGGGCGACGGCCCTGCTCCAGGACATCTCGCCGGTGGTGCGCAAGGCGGCCATCGCCTGGGCGCAGTGGATCCTCGAGGGGCGGCGCGGCCTGGCGGCCATCCTGGCCGACGAGATGCACCGCGGCGTACCTCCCCACATCCTCGACGCCGACGAGGCGGCCGTCTGGAAGGCCTACGGCAAGAAGGGGTCAGCCGGCGCCAAGACCCGCAAGGCGAGCGAGGCTGCCACGGCCGGAGCCGCCGGCATCCGGCGCGATCTGGCCATTCAACTTTGCGAATGGCTGGTCCTGCTCTACAGTGAGGTCATGAAACATCTGGAGCTGGGGGACAAGTGGAGGCCGCGGGTGCCCGAGGCCCGGGAGTTCGTCGTTGCCGCCGCCGGGGTACGCCGGACCGACAGCGTGCTGAAGGACATGGAACTCATCGAGAAAAGCCGCGGGGACATCGACCGCAACCTCAACATCGGCCTCCTGCTGGCGGTGCTGGGTGAAGGATTGATCGCCAATGCCGAGAAGGACCGGACCGGACAACAGGGGGCGTAAGGCCCCGCCCCGGCGCCGACCGCGCCGCGACCCCCCTTCGACCCTGCCCGAGGGGGTCGATCTGGTGATGGTGCAGTTCAAGGGGCACCGCAAGGGCTACTACCACAACCGCCGCCGGGTGCCGGTGAAGGTGGGGCAGTACTGCCTGGTGGAGGCGGACCGCGGACAGGACATGGGCCGGGTGGTCTACATCGGTCCCGGCACCCTGGAGTGGTGGGCCTTCGCCCAGGACCAGGGCGTGCTGGCCGTGGCCACCGAAAAGGACCTGGTGCGCCTGCACGAGAACCGCGGCGACGAGTGGGAGTTCTACGACATCTGCCGCGAGAAGATCCAGGCCCGCCGGCTGAAGATGGACCTGGTGTCGGTCGAGAGGCAGTTCGACCACAAGAAGATCACCTTCTACTTCACGGCCGAGAAGCGGGTGGACTTCCGCGAGCTGGTGCGCGACCTGGCCGGGGTGTTCCGCACCCGCATCGAGCTGCGCCAGATCGGCGTGCGCGACGAGGCCCGCTTCAAGGGCGGCATCGGCATCTGCGGACGCGAATTCTGCTGCTCGGGTTTCCTGCACCGGTTCGTGCCGGTGACCCTCAAGATGGCCAAGGTCCAGCAGCTGCCCCTGAACCCCGGCAAGCTCTCGGGCCCCTGCGGGCGCCTGCGCTGCTGCCTGAACTACGAGCAGAAGCTCTACCAGGACCTGCGCCGCAACCTGCCGCGCGTCGGCATGCGGGTCAAGACGCCCACGGGCCCCGGCGTGGTCCGCAAGCTGGATCTGATGCGCGAGTCCTGCCTGGTCGAGGTCCAGGGGGAGGACCGGCCTCTGGAGTTCCCGGCCGGCGATCTGCGGTGGGACGGGGGCGGCAGCCTGCCGGCCGGCAGAAGATGAGCAGGTCGCCAAGAATCATGATCGACAGCCACGTCCATCTCAACCGCCGGGAATTCGCCGGTGAACAGGCCGCGGTACTGGCCCGCGCCCGCCGGGCCGGTGTGCGGGGCTTCCTGAACGTCGGCTACGACCTGCCGACCAGCGAGGAATCCGTCGCCCTGGCCAAGCAGCACCCGGACATATGGGCCACCGTGGGTATCCATCCTCATGACGCCGAGGTTCTGGCCGATGCCAAGGGCAGGGTCACGACCGCGGGCCGGGACGTCCTGGCCCGGCTGGAGGAACTGGCGGCCCACCCGCGGGTGATCGCGGTCGGCGAGATCGGTCTGGACTTCTACCGCGACCTGTCGCCCCGGCCGGCCCAGTTCGCCGCTCTGGCCGCCCAGCTTGAGCTGGCCGCCAGGGTGAATTTGCCCGTGGTGTTCCACATCCGGGACGCCTGGCCCGAAACCCTGGCCTTCCTGGACGAGGTGGGCCTGCCCGGTCGGCGCGGTGTGTTGCACGCCTTTTCCGGCACGGCCGAGCACGTGGCCTGGGCCGGGGAGAGGGGCTTCCTGCTGGGCATCGGCGGACCGGTGACCTACAAGAACAGCCGGTTGCCTCCCCGGGTGTCGGAGGCGGGACTGGACCTGATCCTGCTGGAGACCGACGCCCCATGGCTGCCTCCGGTGCCGTACCGGGGCAAGCGCAACGAGTCGGGTTACCTGCTCCACACCAGGGACAAGGTGGCCGAGATCCTGGGTGTGGGCCCCGAGGAAGTCGATGACGTGACCACCGCCAACTTCAACCGCCTGTTCGCCACGGAGATGCCCGGTTCATGAGCGACACGTCCCCCAGCCAGTCCGCCCTGCTGCGCCGCTACGGCATCAAGCCCGTCAAGCGCCGGGGGCAGAACTTCCTGGTGGACGGCAACCTGGCCCGGGCCATCGCCCAGGACGTGCTGTCGGTGGCCGATCACGTGCTGGAACTGGGCGCGGGGGGCGGCGCTCTGACCGGGCCGCTCCTGGAAGCGGGGGCGAAGAAGATCCTGTGCGTGGAGATCGATCGCCACCTGTGCTCCCTGCTGCGGTCGGAGTTCTCCGGATACGAGGCCTTCGACCTGGAGGAGGCCGACCTGGCCCGGCTCGACTGGCGGGCGATGATCACGCGGACGGGACCGCGCCCGGTGATCGCCGGCAATCTGCCCTACGTCCTGACCAGCACCGTCCTGTTCGCCCTGGCCGAACTGAGGGAACTGACGGCCGGCGGGGTGTTCATGGTCCAGAAGGAGGTGGCGGGGCGTTTGACGGCCTCGCCCGGTTCGCGGGACTACGGGGTGCTGTCTGTGGTCCTGGGTTCGGTGTTCGCCATCGAAACCGTGCGCAACGTGCCGCCGGAGGTGTTCTGGCCGCGGCCCGAGGTGGCCTCGGCCGTCATCAGGATGGTACCGGGAACCTCCTGGCCCGATGACGAGTTCACGGCCTTCGTGCGCACGGTGCGCCTGGCCTTCGGGCAGCGGCGCAAGAAATTGCGCTCGGTGCTGAGGCGTCGTTTCGGCTACGATGGCGCGGAGGTGGACAAGATCGCCCTCGAGGCGGATATTGACCCGGATCTGCGCCCCGAGCAGCTGGACCGGTTCATGTGGCGTCGTCTGGCGGCGGCCGTAACCCATCATCCCTATCCCGATCTGCTACCGGGAGACGACGCGTGACGGTATCGAGGAGCCGGAAAACCGCACCGACCGCACTGGCCCAGGGTGTCATCCTGGGCGTGCTGGTGCTGTGCGCCGGAGCCGCCTGGACGACGGGCGTGTGGGCCCAGGACACCGCTCCGGCCGATTCCATGACTACCGCGGAAGCCGACACCACCGCCTCCGCCGCCTTGGGATCCAGGTTTTGCGTCACCGGATCCACGTCTGCAAAGACGGGCGTTGCCCCAACATGAACGATCGTGTTGGCGGTCGCCGCAAAGGTCAGCGGCGTGGTGATCACCACCACGTCGG
>CAYPVD010000056.1:0-6273 GCA_964414055.1 uncultured Fibrobacteraceae bacterium | reverse complement strand
GAGATCGACCGGCAATCGTGTTGCATCAAGAGGCGCAGCCGACTCGGTCGGCGCATCCTCGTCGCTCGCGGGCCTGGCGGCCGCGGCCCAGGCCGCCGGTGCCGCGGGTACCGCCGGTTCCACGACCACAACGACCGCAGGCCCCTTTCTCAAGGACTTCAAGAACCAGCCCAAGGCGGGCGTCAAGGCCAGCGTCCGGCAGTACAGCTACTACGGCGAGGACGTCACGACCCTGACCTTCCGCGAGGGGAACTTTTCCAATACCTCCCAGTGGTCCTGGGAGGACTACCGCAAGCAGGAGAAGACCACCGAGAAACGCTCGGACAAGTTCACCTACGGCGCCGGCAAGATGTTCCCGTTCATCCTCAACATGAACGGCAACTGGGACTGGTCCAACGATCTGACCACCAACACCGCGGGGTTCACCAACCAGTCCAAGCGCGAGAACAAGAACGGCACGCTCAGCGCTTCGCGCACCAAGTTCAGGACCGGGGCGTTGATCAACTCGCTGAAGGCTGATTTCCAGATCAGCGACCAGAAGAGCGTCAACCAGAACCAGCGCAACGACTTCAGTGAGGCATCGCTTTCGGGCGGTTATCAGGCCGGCTTCGAGATCGCCGAAGGGGTGAGCCTGGCCGGGCGCCTTTACGGCAAGACCACCTCCGGGGACCGCTACCTGGGCAACTCCAGCAGCCCCTCGTCCGCCAGCGCCGATTCGGCCGGCTTCGGTGTGTATTACGACCGGGGTCTGGGCAACGGCAGGTTCGCCGTCACGCGCAGCAACTTCGATCGCAAGTACCTGGACTTCAAGAAGAACAGCAACGGCCTGATCGATACCCTGGGCCTGGCGGACCAGGACAAGGTCGTCCAGGAACTGGAGACCAAGGACGCGGTGAGCCTGGAATTCGAGAACACCTTCCAGCTCCGCCGCATGCAGCTGAAGGTGAAGCTGGGGCGGGACACCAACGAGCAGGACTACCGGGTCAGCGGCATCGGCCTGAAGAAGCGCCAGCAGGACAAGATGGACCTGAACTGGAGTTTCGGCGTGGGCAGCGACTCCCTGGCGTTCTCCTACAAGTACATGTGGAAGTGGGACGACCAGCGCATCAAGGGGGCCACAGCCTTCCGCGGACGGCAGTACAACAAGAGCCGGGATTTCGACATGACGTGGCTGCGGCCGTTGATCGGCGGTACACGCATGACCTTCAAGTATCACGAGGGCCTGTCCCAGGACATCGCCGAGCACGTCTACAACCAGAACGACAAGGACCGCCTGTTGACCGATGTGTCCCTGCGCCTGGACCGCGAGTGGAAGGGCAAGTTCAAGACGGCCATGATCTTCTCGTACAAGCAGGCCCAGGACATCTCCATCCGCGAGTCGCGCTCGTCCAACAACAACGTCAAGGACTCCTACGAGATATCGCCCAGCTACCTGTACTACGTCGCGCCCTGGCTGACCTGGGACCAGAGCTACCAGGTGTTCATCCAGTACACCGACTACACCTTCAGCGAGCTGGAGTCGGTCAACCGGGACGACAACTACAACAAGCGCGGCAACCTGTCCACCAAGGTGACCATCAAGCCCACCCCGCGCCTGGATATCGTGGTCCAGCACGACTACAACAAGCGGTTCAACGCCACCCGCGTGACCACCGATGCCACCGGGCAGAGCTTCTATCACAAGGACCAGAACCAGACCATCAGCAAGATCGACCTGGGCATCACCTTCC
Source organism: uncultured Fibrobacteraceae bacterium (assembly GCA_964414055.1). GTDB lineage: Bacteria > Krumholzibacteriota > Krumholzibacteriia > LZORAL124-64-63 > LZORAL124-64-63 > JAHJTW01. The sequence continues at coordinate 4,543 of CAYPVD010000056.1, read as the reverse complement.
GGGTGGCCAAGGGGGTCACCCTGCAGGGGGCCACCTACCAGACCGAGGATACCAAGAACATCTTCGGAGTACGCGACCGCACAACCATCACGCGCAGCGGCCAGGTCTGGGTGGGCACCAAGGTGAACAAGAAGTGGGGCCGGGACAATCCCCTGGAACTCTCGGCCATGGTCAAGAAGTACAACGCCTACGGCCCCGCGGTGAACGAGACCAGCGCCGACTACTGGGAAGCGGACGTCTGGCTGAAATGGGAGTTTTGAGATGACCGGCAGTTCCCGCTTCGTCCTCTGGATCCTGGTGATCGTGGCCATGACGGCCGCGGCGGCCGGCTGCATCTTCGAACCCCGCGACCCCGCGCCGCCGAGCACCATCAGTGTCCAGTACCTGCCCAAGACCAGTCCCTCCAATGTCTGGGCCAACCTGGAGAAATCCCTGGCCAACACCCATGCTTTCGGTTGGGAGGACGACATCACTCCCGACGGGACCACCTTCACCTACATTCCCGACACCGCGGCGGACGAGCAGTTCCCCGGCGTATTCGCTTCCTGGGACCGGGCCAAGGAGATCTCCTTCATCAACAAGCTGTACGACAGCGAGGTGACCATCACCGCGCAGATGCGCAACGACGAGTTCATTCCCCCCGATCCCACCGGCACCGAGGTCATCTGGGAAGGGGTCGTTTACGACCTGACGGTGACCAGCAAGATCGACGGCTCGGCCACCCGTTACCGCGGCCGGGCCATAATTACCTTTCGCCTGGAGGGGAATTTTTGGTATATTGCCAAGTGGGAGGACCAGTTCGGTGAAGGTAATCCCGACAACCCGGAGCAGATTTTGCCCACCATGGGGGTGTTGCGCGGAACTTTTGGTAGCAAATAATCACCCTATATGTTAAAATAAAGGGGTATACCACCCCTGTCGAGAGTGTCTCAAGTTCGGTTCCCTAATTGCAAGAACAGTCCTGTCACCCCCATGGGAACCCCGTCCTGCTGGAGGAATGCGTGATGATGAAGAAGAGTGTCCTGATGATGGGACTGGTATGTCTGCTGCTGGTCCCGGTGGGCTGCATCTTTTCCCCCAAGGATGATCCCGACCCCGGGCCCAATGGTGAAACGGGACTGCCCTTTCCCGGCACACCCGACCAGCTGATGGAGAATTTCAAGACCATCTACGAGACCATGGACATCGAGGGGTACCGGAACCTGCTGCATCCTGATTACCTGACGATTCTCAAGCCCTCGACCACCCAGGAGTTCCCCGAGGTCGGGGAGACCCTGGACTACACCGAAGAGGTGCGGATCGCCACCAACATGTTCTCCGGCGCGCCAGGCCATGACGCCCAGGGCGGGTTGAAGGCTCCCATCTCCTCCATCGCCTTCCAGGAACCCGAGCAGTTGACCAGTTGGGAACCCTCGCCTTCCGACGATCCCATCCCCAACGCCCAGAGCGCCCTGTACAACGTGCTGTTCGAGTTCAACCGGGCCGGGGACAAGACCATCCAGGTCACCGGGCAGATCAAGTTCTACATCACCGCCCGCGATTCCCTGTACCAGGGAGCGGTCAAGCCCTACTACCAGATGATCGGGCAGTGGGATCTGACCAACGACGGCGAGTGACGCCGGAAGATGACGTTCGCCCAGGGGGGAGTCCTTGAGACTCCCCCTTCGCATTCGGGGTTACTTGTTGGCCAAGTCGTCCTGCGGCCGTTAAGATGGTGGCGACGGATCACCACCAACCATCCCCTGTCATGGAGACGCCCCCGCCGTTGAGCACTTCCAGGAAAAAGAGAACCAGCCCGCGCCAGGGCCGTTCGGCCAAGAGCCGTTCGGCCGGGAACACCGGCCCGTCGCTGTTCATGCGGGGATTGCTGGGTGTGCTGTTGGTGATCGTGGTCGCCGGGATCGGCCTGCTCAAGTGGGCCGAAACGCGACGGGGGCAGGCCGCGCTGCTGACCCTGGGATCCCGGAAGATGTACAGCGAGGTCCAGGTGGCGGTGGAACAGGCCCTGGTGACGGTCCTGCCCAACCTGCCGCCGGGGTCCGCACCCGGGCCGGACGATCCTCGGCGTGATCCGGGCGACGACCTCGACTGGCCCGTGCCCGAACTGGGGCCGGGAGCGGCCATCCGGTGCCGCCGGGTGAGCGTCGCCGGCGATCTGACCTGGTGGGCCCTGCAGCAGAGGCTGGACGAGGCCCTGGAGCAGGCCGGGGCCCGTGTGTTGTGGGGCCGCCGGCTCGTTCCCGAGCGTCCCGGTGCGGATCAGGTCCGTCCCAACGAGAGGAAGGATCTGCTGAGGCTGGACGTGGGCGTACCCGGACGGCCGACCCACACCCTGGTCCTGTACCGTGCGGGGACCAAGCCGACCATTCGCTGGGGAGCAGGCCGGGCGAGGACCGCCTGGGAGGCCCTGGTCTCGCAACAGGAGCCGACCATCGCCCTGGTCATCGACGACTGGGGCAACAACACCAGCCCGCCCACGGCCCGGATCCTGGGCCTGGACATTCCCCTGACCATGTCCGTACTGCCCGGTCGTCCCTTCACCAGGCACTTCGCCCTCAAGAGCACCGACCTGGTTCTGCCCCCGACAGGCGCCGGGCAGGGCCGTGCGTCCTCCACCCGGGACGAGGCCGGAGCCCTGCGTCTGGCCGCCGGTTGTCCGGTGGAGGTCCGGGTAGGACGTTCCGGCGAAAGGGTGCTTTCCCGTCGCCGGGAGATCATCCTGCACCTGCCCATGGAGCCGCAGGGTTACCCGGACAAGGATCCGGGCCCGGGTGCGCTCATGGTGGGCATGGACGAGGGTGGGATCGACGCCCTGCTGGACCGGGATCTGCGGGGGCTGCCCGCAGTGGCGGGCCTGAACAACCACATGGGCAGCGCCGCTACCAGCGATCCGGTCACCATGGCGGCCTTGATGAAGGTCCTCAAGCGGCGGGATCTGTTCTTCCTCGACAGCTTGACCACTTCCCGTTCCGTGGCCTACAGGGAGGCCCGGCGCGAGGGAGTCAGGGCCCTGCGCAACCGCACCTTCCTGGACTACGACCTGGATAACCCCGAGCGGATCCGGCACAACCTGGAGGTGCTGGCGGCCAGCGCCCGCAAGCACGGTTTCGCCGTGGGCATAGGCCATCCCCATCCGGTCACCGCCGAGGTGCTGGCCCGGGAGATCCCGCGCCTCGAGCGGGAGGGTATCCGTTTCGTGACCCTGTCGGAACTGCTGGCGCTGCAGGATGCGGCGCAGGGGACAGCTCCTTGAGCAGCCGCGTGTGGCATCTCGCCCTGTCGCCGGTGGATCATCCCTTGGCTCCCGGTGTCACCCCGCAGCAGATAGGGACCGTGTTGAACGCGGCCGGAGGGGGGCGTTCCGGGGCGGGGTCGCCCGTCTGGGCCCTGAAGATCGACGTCGCTCCGCCGGGGGCTCCGGCCCTGGTGGCGCCTCCGTGGGTGGCCGCGGCGGCCGATGCCCTGGGGTGTGGCACGGGTTCCTTCACCTGCGACACCGTTTCCATCACCACCCGGGGCCTGGAGGATCCGGACCTGATGCTCGATCAGGCACGTCGGCAGGGTCTGGCCGGGGATACCGGCGGCATTCCCTTCGTGGTGGCCGATGCGCCCGAGTTCGAAGACGGGACCGGAGAAGCAGGCGTCCGGGTCGGAGGGCTGGGCCGGGCCTCGGCCCTGGCCGTGCTCAGCCCTGTCCGCCCCCATCCCCATTTGGGGTTCGGGGGCGTCCTGGCCGCCATGGGGTTGGGGCTGGTGTCCCGGGAGGCCAAGCTGGTCCTGCACAAGGAGGTCCGTCCGCAGGTCGACACTCCGCTCTGCGCAGGTTGCGGATCCTGCCTGGATGTCTGCCTGTTCGACGCCATCAGGATCCAGGCCGGCCGGGCCTTCATCGACCACCGGGAGTGCACCGGATGCGGCGAGTGCATGAGCGTCTGCTTCATGACCGGCATCGCACCGGAAGATGGCGCAGGGGTGGAACGTTTCCAGCAAGCCGTCGCCCGGTCGGCCGCCGGCGTGCGTGCGGCTTTCAGTGCGGGTGCGGTTTACCTGAACCTGCTGGTGGATCTCCAGCGGTACGTCACGGGGCCGGGCAGACGCATGTCCCTGTCCCCGGAGCAGGGGCACCTGCTGGCGGGCACCGATCCGGTGGCCGTGGACCAGGCGGCCTGGGACCTGCTGCGGACCGCCTGTGCGGGCGACCTCCGGAACTGGCACGGCTACCGACAGGTACCCGGGGCCTTGCTGGCGGAGGCCCAGGAGGCCGGGCTGGGCATCCGTGACTACACCCTGCTGGCTGTGTGATGCCTATCCCGGATAATTCTGGAAAACCCTCTCTCCCCATACTATACTAGTAGCCGCTTAAAAACGGGGAGCCGTCCGTTGTCGGCGCCTTGATGCTTTTCCCGGCTACCCCGTGTTTTTTATCAAGGCGTGTTTTTTTTTGACCCTTGTTCGTCGTGCACTGGGGAGTTGAACCATGAACCGTAACCAGCAGATCAGGGCCGGGGTGACCATCGTCGTCCTTCTGCTTGCCATCATCGGG
>CAYPVD010000055.1:5087-15164 GCA_964414055.1 uncultured Fibrobacteraceae bacterium | reverse complement strand
CGGGAGCACGGGATGGCGTTGACGACGGCATGGGCGTCCAATGTAAACCCCCGGCCGAACCAGATCAATGACCCCCTGGTCCAGCGGGGTTTCAGGGGCGGACGATGAAGTACAGGCCGGCGCCGATGAAGAACGCGGCGTACCCGGCCGCCAGGAACCTGGCCGCGAAGGGGACGGATTTCTTCATCCCCACGTGGGAGACGTAGAGCTTGTAGGCGATGAGGTTGGCCACCGAGCCGAAAAGACTGCCGAAACCGCCGACGCTCACCCCCCACAGCAGGGCCTGCCACTGATCCGTGAACCGGGAAAAGAGCAGGGCGCCCGGCACGTTGCTCATGACCTGACTGGCCAGGGCCGAGAAGAGGAAGACGTGTTCCTGCCGTCCCATCTCGGACATGAACAGCGATTTGAGGTTGTCAGCCAGGCCGAAGAACAGCGCCAGGGTCAGCAGCAGGGCGAAATCGATGCGCAGGCTCCGGCGGTCGAACAGGAGTCCGTAGGGGACCACCATCAGGGCGGACCAGGCGGGCAAAACCCGCAGCACAGCCAGCAGCACCACGACCAGCAGGATCCCGTAGGCGTAGGCGGTCCTGTCGACCTTGATCCTGTCCCGCCTGACAGCGGCGGGCCGCACCGCAGGAACCAGCAGGGTGGCCAGGGAGAGCAACACCAGGAAGACCACGGTGAAGGGGGCGATGGCGGCCATGAATCGGCCGGGAGCGATGCCGTAGTACCAGTAGATGAAGAGATTCTGGGGGTTGCCGACGGGAGTCAGGGCCGAACCCGCATTGGCGGCCAGGGCCAGGAGGATGACCAGCAGGTCCTGGCGCCGGATATCCAGGGCCAAGGCCAGTGGTACCATGACAACCAGGGCGGCGTCGTTGGTGACGAACATGGATAGCAGGAAGGTGGCTATGACCAGGCGCAGGGCCGCCTGGCCGCCCCGTTCCAGCGTGGCGGCCAGGTAATCCAGGAAACTGCTTCCTTCCCAGCCCTTGACCACCATGAACAGGGCCAGCAGCAGGACCAGGATCTCGATTTCCGCCCCCGACACCGCGGGCAGGTGCCCGGCATAGACCGAGGTCAGGGTGAAACCGGCGGCGGCCACCAGCAACAGCCATTCCCTGAGGATGAAGTCGTAGATCCCGCCGGCGGGTTTCAACCGTTCACCTCTTTCGCTCTCAGATGCCCAGCAGCCACCTGGCTGTGAAGAAGTATAACAAAAGGCCGGTGATGTCCACGATGGTCGTCAGGGCCGGGCTCGCCACCACGGCCGGGTCCAGTTTCAGCCTGGCCGCGGCCAGGGGCAAAAGGGCGCCGATGAGGGTGGCGGTGACGACCTGCAGACCCAGGGCGACGGCGATGGCGCCGCCGATCCGGGCCAGGGAGAAGCCGGCCGGGATGACCGAGCCGCGGGACAGGAACATGACCTTGGCCCACGACAGGACCCCCAGGACAACCGCCAGCAGCAGGGCTATCCTCAACTCCTTGCCCAACACCCGCATGATGTCGCGGGGAGAGACCTCTCCCAGGGCCAGGGCGCGCACGACAACCGTGGCCGACTGGCTGCCGGTGTTCCCGCCCGTGTCGGCCACCATGGGCATGTAGAGGGCCAGGATCATCATCTGCATCAGGGTCTTCTCGAAACTGTGGATGATCAGGCCCGAGGCCAGGCCCAGGGCGGCCAGTCCCACGATCCAGGAAGCCCGGTTCTTGAAGTGCACCCAGGCCGGGGTCGCCAGGTAGACTCCCGGCTCGTGGTTGCCGGTGATGGCCATGAGTTTCTCCATGTCCTCGGTCTGTTCCTGCGTGATCACGTCCAGGGCGTCGTCGTGGGTGATGATGCCGACCAGGGCCTTGTGGTCGTCGACCACCGGCAGGGCCAGCAGATCGTATTTCTGGATCTGACGCGCGGCCTCTTCCTGGTCGTCGCCGGTCCGGGCGAAGATGACCTTGCGGTGCATGATGTCCGCGATACGTGCCTGACGCGGGGCCAGGATCAGGTCCTTCAACGAGACGAAGCCCAGCAGCCTGCGACTGCGGTCCACGACGTAGGCGTAGTAGATGGTCTCGGTATCAGGGGCGACCTCCCGCAGGTGCTCGATGGCCCCGACGGCCGTCAGTTCGGGGTACAGGGTCGCGTAGTCCGAGGTCATCACCGCTCCGGCGGTGCCTTCGGGATAGGCGGCCAGACGCCGGATGTCCTCCCGTTCGGCCTTGGCCATGGCCGGCAGGACGATTTCCCGTGTGTCTGCGGGCAGTTTCTTGAACAGGTCGACCCGGTCGTCGGGAGACATCTCCGTGAGCAGCGCGGCCATGTCGTGCCGGGAGAGGGTCTCCACGATCCCGATCTGCAGATCCTCATCCAGATGGCTGAAGATGTCCGCACGCCGTTCGGGGTCGCTGGCGGCCAGGAGGGCCCATATTTCGACCGGGGACAGTGGGGAGATCAGATCGGCGATGGTGGCCGGATGACCGGCTCCGCAGAATTCCCGCAACGCGTCATGTTCGCCCGCGACGAGCAATTCCCGCAGCTCCGGGACCAGAAGGGTGTTCCTGTAATTCATGATTCACCTCCGGTACGGCCGCGAAGACGATGCGGGCGCAACCGGAGATGGGCTGGAACTAGGCGGGGGGAAGTCCGTCGGTCACATCTTCGGCTGCGACGGCAAGGCGCCGCGGGCCTGGTTGGTCGGGATCGGCCAAGGTCATGTCGTACGTCTCCTGATGGCAGGAGCGGCAGTCGTCCGAACTGGTCATGGATTCCTCCTTCCGGGTATGCGACCTGGGCAAACGATAATGACGGGTCGAATGAAAGGGAAGGAAAAAGCGTTCCGCTACAGCAGCTCTTCCAGGGGGGGCAGGGCCGCCGTGCCGTAGACGTGTTCATCCAGCCAGGAGGCGCATTCGATGCCCGTGACCTCCCGGATCACCTGCTCCAGGTTCCGGCGGGAAAGAGGGCGGCCCCGGTGCCGGTCATAGAGCACGCGCAGGACCTGGTCCAGCGGACGCATCATGCCCGATTCAGCCGCCAGCCACCTGTCCAGGGCCATGCACGAGGCGACTCCTCCGGCGTAGGCGAAGCGGACCTGGTCCGGATCGGCCATGACGTGGGAGGCCGCCTGGGCCACGGACATGCGGCCCAGCAGGCTGCTGCCGGCGTAATTCTGCGTCAGCCGCTCCCGCAGCACCCGGCGGGCGTGCGAAGGTGTCCACACGCCGCCGGCGGTCAACATGCGTGCGGCGAACCAGGTGGTCGCGCCCTCGGTGAACCACAGGGTCTGGGGATCGATCTGGGGGATGGCTTCGCCCAGCCAGCCGTGGAACATCTCGTGGGCGATGACGCTGGCGGCGTTCTCCCGCAACTGGGCGGGGGTCGTACCTTCGTCGAGCATGACCAGCACCGAACTGCCGGTGTGCAGGCCGTAGGCATCGAAGCGTCCGCGAGCGGTTATACGGTTGGCCGCCAGCATGACGGTGATCTGAGGGGTGGGAGAGCTGCCGAAAAAGGCGATTTCGGTGCGGGCGATGCGTGCCACGAGATTCCGCGCCTGGGCCAGGGTGAACGGCCAGCGGCGGTCGGTGGCCAGTTGGATGACCGTATTGCGCGCGTTGGTCACGGCCGTGGCGAGGTCGCCACAGGCCAGCAGGGAATTGTTCAGGTCATCCAGGTCGCGGGGATGAAACAGCAGGTTGGCCGGCACCGGAACGGCCATGTGCGGGGAGGCGGGGAGAGGCTGTGCACAGGGGTCTACGGTGGCGGGCAGGTATCCCATGCCGGGAGCCAGATCCGCCCGGGACACGATGTCGGGGGACGGGAGGCTGTCATTCCGGCGATGCACAAGGGCGGGCCAGGGCGCCACGAAGGGCAGGTCGGCGGGGTTGTGGACGGCCAGAGTGATGGACCCGGTTGTCATGTCCCGTGGTTGCAGGAAGATCTCGTATCCGGCCGCCCTGATCCCTCCGTCGATCGGAGCGGTGATGTATTTGCGGATATCCGTTTCCCGACCGGAGGGGTTCTGCAGAACCACCGAGTAGCTGACCCCGATGCGTCCGGCCCCTTTGGTTGCCAGACGCCAGCCATGCGGCCCACGCTCCACCTTCAATTCCCCGGTCTTCTCACCGGGGGGGGCCAGGGCCTCGGCTTTCAACCCGGCAATCCGGACGCTTGCGCCTGCTTCTCCCAGGGTGCCGCGAGGCAATTCCAGGGTCACCGAGCCGGGCAGATCGCCCCTGACGATCATGGTGATGCCGAGTTCCCGCTCCTGGACACGGGTCAGATCCAGCTCGTAGGTCAGGTTCACGGCACCGGGGACCGGGGGGGTCCGGCTCCTCACGAAGAGGAATAACGCCAACGGCACCAGGGCCAGAAGACCCAGCAGGGGCCAGTTGGTCGTATGCCGCCGGGAGGCACCGGGAAATCCCCGGCGCACCTTGTAGCGTTGCAATGCCGTTTGCGATGGACGAAACATGCTGCTTGTGGTGAGCAACGGGTGTGCCATTGTGCTATCTTGTCGCCGGGAAACAAGGAAACCGCTGGAAGGGGGAAGATTTGGACCTCGGCATCAAGGGCAGGACGGCCCTGGTCTGCGCGGCCTCGAGGGGTTTCGGCAAGGCGGTGGCGCTGCAGCTCGTGTCCGAGGGCGCCAAGGTGGCCATGTGCGCCCGCGGCACCGAAGAGCTGGAAGGGGCCGCCCACCAGGTGCGCCGGGCGGCACAAGCTGCCGGGTACACGGACATTCAGGTCCTGGCCCGCAGCGTGGATGTCACCGATGAGAAGGCCATGGATGGTTTCGTGACCGAGGCCGAAGAAACCCTCGGCCCCTTGGACATGGCCCTGGTCAACGCCGGCGGACCCCCGGCCGGACGGTTCTTCGAACTGGATGCCAAGGCCTGGGACAGGTCTTATCGGTTGAATCTGGCCAGTGCCGCGGCTCTGTGCCGTCGCGTGCTGCCGGGGATGATGGATCGCGGCTGGGGCCGGGTGGTCCAGATCACCTCGGTGAGCGTCAGGCAACCGGTGGAGAACCTGGTGCTCTCCAGCGTGATCCGTCCCGCGGCCCATGCCCTGGTGCGTTGCCTGGCCGACGAGGCGGCTCCGCGGGGGGTGACCGTCAATTCGGTCGCTCCCGGATTTCATACCACCAGCGCCGTGGAACGTTTGATTGATCGTAAGATCAGGGACGAGGGTTGCACGCGGGACGAGGTGCTGGCCGGGTGGACAAATGAAATTCCCATGCGGAGACTGGGTAAACCGGAGGAACTGGCTGCCCTGGTTGTGTTTTTGATGTCCGAGGCCGCCGGGTACATCACCGGACAGTGTCTCACCGCCGACGGCGGCTGGGTGAGAGGCACATTCTGACCAACTGGCCTTGACATGCCGGTTTGGCGGATTATCTTGTCGTCAATGAACTGCGCAGATCGATAAGTCTGCACCCGCAGGGTGACCCGGACTGCGAATCAAGCCCGAAAGGCCCTGCATGCTGAAGTTTCTGCTTTTTTTCGCGATATACCTGGTGGTGGTGAACTTCGTGTTCCCCAGGCTGGGTATCAAGCCGGGTTGAAGCGCCGATTCCTGCTCGATCGGGGATCGGGACCAAGAAAAGTAATAAACCGAGGGCTCAGCCCTCTTTACCCAGGAGGTGGACTCGTGCCCATGTACGAGTTTTCCTGCCGGAAATGCGGTCACCAGTTCGAGGATCTGGTGTCCCTGGCCGAAGTGGAGGCCGGCGAGGTGGAATGCCCCGCCTGCGGCAGCAAGGAAGTCGAGCGCGGGTTCTCCACCTTCGCGACCAGCGGAGGCGATTCCTTCGGCGGCCTCTCTTCATCGGGATGCGGTTCCGGCGGTTTTACCTGAGCGAGTTGAGTACGGCGCGGCCGGAGGCCGCGCCTTTTTTTTTGCCGCTCGGATCCTTCACCGTCAGGCTGGATGGTCGGCTGCAACAAACCACAGTCTTATGTTGTGCCTGTGAAATTGTGTCCGCCCACAAATCGTTACGGTCGTATTCCGGTTTCCATAGGCCTAACCTGCTGTCAAATGGCGTCCTGGAGGCCCGGGAGCCATGGATGGCGGACGGGCCGGAAGGCCGAGGTTGCCGGAGCCAGGAGGGCGCAGGCAACCGTCCATGTGACAGCAGGTTATGCCTATGGAAACCAGGATATGATACCCGGGTATTGTGGGCGGACACAATTTCACAGGCACAACGAAAGCCTTAAAGCAGACCCGCCTTGCGGGCCAGGGCTTCGCACTTGTCCGCCAGCTCCGCGAATTGGGTCAGATGAGGGGCCAGCTCCGTGATGCGTCGCCCGACGGGAATGGCCTCGACGATACGGTCGGTATTGACCAGCAGCTTGAACTGCTCGCGCAGCAACAGCACGTTCGGACCCGGGATGTGGTCGAGCGCCCGCGCCAGCACGATCTCGGCCGCGGGCCAGTGCTTCTGATCCATGAGCAGCTGCAGGTATGTCGTCCAACCGAAGATCCAGTCGGGGGCCTCTTCCGTCGTCCGTTCCAGGACGGCTCGGGCGTCCAGGGGACGGCCATCCTCCGCGTATAGCTTGGCCAGGATCGTGCGGGCGCGGCAGATGACGGGTCCGGAGCCCCCCTGGGCGTCCAGCTTTTCCAGCACGGGAAAGGCGTCGCGGCCTTTGCCCTCCTGGATCAGGATGTAGGCCAGTTCCAGGGCGGCCTTGGCGTCGTCCGGATTCTCGGCCGCCTTCCTGCGCACGAGCCGGCCGTAGAACTCGTTGCGGCGCTCGTTGGCCGCTTCTCCCTTGACGTAACCGTAGTGGTGGATCGGCACGTCCAGGCGGCGGACGTGCAATCCCAGGCGGGCTATGGCCGGGGCCAGATCCTCGTGCACGCAGCCCTCATAGCGCAGGCCCGGCAGCACGGGCAGGAAGCGATGCTGATCGGCGATGAAGAAACCGGCGTGACCCTCTTCCAGCTCCGGATACCGGCCGGTGACCGGCTGCCATTCCTGGTGCCGGGGTTCATCGTAGTAGTTCCACTGGGGCAAAAGGTAGGTATGATCCGTGCCGACGGCGGCGGCGCGCAGGCGTGGGAAATCCTCGGGTGCGATGCGTTCGTCGATGTCCAGGGAGATGACCCAGTCCCCCCGGGCGGCCTCCAGCGAGGCGTTTCGGGCGGCGGCGAAGTCGTCGCACCAGATGAAGGTCTCCACCCTCGCACCGGCCTGCCGGGCCAGCTCCGGCGTCCCGTCGGTGGACCCGGTATCGACCACGACCATCTCGTCGGCCAGATCAGCGTGGTGTCGCAGGAAATCTCCGATACCGGAGGCTTCGTTCTTCGTGATGGCTACCAGTGAGAGCATGGTCTAGGTGCACTTTCCCGTGCGCAGCCGATCCCGCGCCGAATCACCGAACCGTTCCATGATGTAGACGACCAGCACGGCCAGCAGCATGCCCGCGATGACATCGACCACATAGTGGTAACGGCAGTAGACCGTGGCCATGCACAACAGGGAGAACAACAGGGTCATCCACCAGCGGTGGCGGGGAAACCAGCGCCAGGTATGCCACCAGGGGATGAACGAGGCCGCCACATGGGACGAGGGGAACGCGGCGCCCAGGATGGCGCCGTTCTCGTGGATCCTGTGCATGATGCCGGTGAAGATCCAGCCGCCGACGTCCACGAAGCCGGCCCGGAAGTACTTGGGTCCCCAGGCGGGGAAGATCGTATACAGGGTGTAGCAGATCAACATGACCGCGCTCAGGTCGCGCACGAAGTCGCGCACGGCGTCCCAGCGCAACTCGCGGGGGACACCCCGGGCGCGGAAGACGAGCACCAGGAAGATCACCGCCAGGAAGTAGTAGCTGAAGTAGGCGAATTCCATCAGCTCGTGGAACCAGGGCCAGGGCCAGACCTCAGACCACCGCAGGCTGGGCTGGAAGCCGAAGATCCACTGCTCCATGCGGATCAGGCTGGGGTCGAGGCTGCTTTCGAAGTTGAAGAAGATCAGGCCCAGGTACTGCAGTTCCGTGTAGAACAGGGGAAAGATCAAGGGCAGGTAGATCTCGCCGAGCAGGCGGGGCAGGAAGCCGCGGCGGGAACGCAGCCAGGGCGGTATGAACCAGATCGCCAGGGCCAGGGTGCCGTGGATGACCGCGTTGAGCCAGGGATCGGGGAAGACCGAGGGCCGCAGCAGGGGATAGCAGGCGCTGATCAGCAGGTAGACCACCGCCCAGCGGTCGATGTTCATGCGCCGCAGGGAAAGCCGGACCAGGATGCCCTTGGGATTCAGAGCCATTGCTGCTCCCGGTAGAAGGCCAGGGTGTCGGCGAACCCGGCGGCAGCATCGTACTCGGCGGTGAAATCCGTGATTTCATGCAGGCGCGAGCCGTCGCAGACCCAGCCGGGAACATCCAGATCCCGCAGACGGTCCTTGCGCAGCACGGAGATCCCTCCTCCGGTAACCGGACGCAGCAGCGCTGCGATGAATTTCCAGAGTCCCAAAGGGATGCTTATCCGGCGCACCTTGCGGCCGCAGGCGATGCTCAGGGCCGTGGCGAGGTCCTCCCAGGAATAACCCTTGTGACCGTCGTCGACGAAGAAGACCCCCTCGGCGCCGGTGTGTTCCAGCAGGGCCACGACGGCCCTGGCGGCATCGCGGCCGTGCACCAGGGAAAGCCCCTGCATGGGACCGCCGAAGCTCACGGTCCAGCCCCTCAGGGCCGCCTTCATCAGGGGCAGAAAGGCCGGGTCGCGGGGGCCGTACAGGGCCGGGGGCCGCAGGACGACCGTGCGGAAGGGGTGGTCGTGGTCCAGGAGGAGTTTCTCTGCCGCGACCTTGCTGCGGCCGTAACCGGTGATCGGACGGCAGGGGTCCTCCTCGCGGGCCGGATTGTCCAGTCCGGCGGGACCGTGGGCGGCGAGGCTGGAGATCAGCTGGAAGACCCCGCCGCCGCGGGGGTGCCATTCACGGCGGCAGGCCGCCAGCAGGGCCCTGGTGGTCTCGGCGTTGGCGTGCAGGTACTGCTGGTCGTTGTCGGCCGTGACCCTGCCGGCGCAGTGGATCACCGCCCGGGCTCCGCGCACAAAGGTTGCGCAGGAGGCCGGATCGGCGAGATCCACGGTGACCGTCTCGATGTCCTTGCCCTCGAGCCAGCGCAGATCGCTGGTGGGCCGGACCGAAGCCCGCACCTGGTAGCCGTCCGCGAGCAGGGCATCGGCTATGTGGCTGCCCAGGAATCCCGTGGCCCCCGTCAGGGCGATGACAGGGCCTCTTGAGTCGCGGTGTCCGGCCTCGGCAGCCATCACACCGCACGCTCGTAGACGCGGTAGGTCTTGTAGCAATCGGCGCCGTAGCCCTCGAGGATGCGGTTCATGGGGGTGTTGTCGGCCAGGATCCAGGAACACTCGCCGCTGGTGACTCCGATGCTGAAGGCGTATTCCATGGTGCGGTAGACCAGGGCCATGTCCACACCCAGCTTGCGGTACTCGGGCAGGACGCCCATGAGCAGGGTGCGTGCGTAGCGGATCTTGCGCTTGGCCAGCAGGAACTTCAGCCAGCCCAGGGGCCACAGCCTGCCCCGCAAGGGTTGCAAGGCCTGGTTGAAGTCGGGAATGGTCAGGCTGAAACCGATGGGTTTGCCCTCCATCTCGGCGATGAGCAGGAAGTCCGCGTCCACCATGGACTTCATGTCCTTGGCCATGTAGGCGAATTCGGCGTCGTCCAGGGGGATGAAGCCCCAGTTCCTGCTCCAGCAGGCATTGTAGAGTTCGCGCACGATGCTGGCCTCGGCGAAGAACTTCTTCATGTCGAAAGGCCTGATGACGAGACCCGGCCGGGCCAGGATGCGGTCGATGAGCCGCTGCATCTTGGGCGGCAGGCGCCCGCTGGTCTCCAGGTTCCAGGCGAAGAGGTCCTTGGCCCCGGTCAGGCCGAAGTCCTCGAAGTGTTTCTCGTAGTAGCGGGGGTTGTAGGGCATGCCGACCACGGGCCGGTTGAACTTGCCGTCGACCTGCAACCCGTACCAGTCGTGGTTGGAGGTGAAGCAGCCGGGGCCGCGCATGATCTCCATGTCGCGCGAGGCGATCCAGGCGGCGTCGCGCAG
>CAYPVD010000055.1:0-5077 GCA_964414055.1 uncultured Fibrobacteraceae bacterium | reverse complement strand
GCCGATTCCAGCAGGGCAGCGGCCGCTTCGGGGTCGTCATCCACCTCGTAGAAACCGAAGAAGCCCGTCTTCTCGTCCCAGTGCTCGTTGTTGTACCTGTCGACGGAGGCGCCTATGCGTCCGATCACCTCGCCGTCGCGCACCGCCAGCCACAGGGCCGCTTCGGCGTGCTGGAAGAACGGATTCTTGTCCTCGTCCAGGAAGTGCCGCATCTCGCCCAGCAGGGGAAAGACATAGTTGGGATCGTCGCGGTAGATGCGGTAGGGGACCTGCAGGAAGGCGTCGCGGTCGGCCTTGGTGTTCACCGGCTGGATCTTCAGGGACATATCCTTCATCTCCTGGGCATGCGGCCCTGGGCGGGGTCCGGGCCGTGGCGTGCGGTGCGGCGAGGCGGATCAGGAGGGGATGACACCCAGCTTCCTGCCCACGCCGACCATGATGTCCATGGCCTTGTTGATCTCGTCGTCGGTGTGGGTGGCCATCAGGCTCAGACGGATCAGGGCGTTGCCGGGTTCCACCGCGGGGCTGACCACGGGGTTGACGAATACGCCCTCGTCCGCCAGCTGGCGGCACATCTTGAAGGCCACCATGTCCTCCCCGACCACGGCCGGGATGATGGGGGTCTCGCTGGGCCCGGTGTTGAACCCCGCCTCCTTCAGACGTTCCCGCATCAGGTCGTTGTTGTGCCACAGGGCCTCGTGGCGCCAGGTCTCCTCGAGCATCACGTCGACGGCCGCCGAGACCGAGGCCACCGAGGCCGGGGGCATGCTGGCCGAGAACATCAGCGCCCGGGAAAGGTGCTTGATGTAGTGGATGGTGTCGGTGTCGCTGGCGACGAATCCGCCCACCGAGGCCAGGGATTTGCTGAACGTGCCCATGATCAGGTGGGCGCGTTCGGTCTCGCCGAAGTGGTTGCAGGTGCCCCGTCCATGCTCCCCCAGTACGCCGATGCCGTGGGCGTCGTCCACCATGACCAAAGCGCCGTGCTTGGCTGCCAGGTCCAGGATCTGCGGCAGCTTGGCGATGTCCCCCTCCATGGAGAACACGCCGTCGATGATGATCAGCTTGTTGTCGCCGGGAATGTTCCCCAGGACCTGATCCAGGCTCTCCATGTCGTTGTGCTTGAACTTCACCACGTTGGCGAACGACAGCCGTGCGCCGTCGATGATGGAGGCATGGTCGGTGCGGTCCACGAAGATTGTGTCGTTGCGGCTGGCCAGCGAGCTGAGGACGCCCTGGTTGACCATGAAACCGGTGGAATAGATCAGCGCCTTTTCCTTGCCCACGAGCTTGGCCAGCTTTTCCTCCAGCTCGATGTGGATGTCCAATGTGCCGTTGAGAAACCTGGATCCCGCACAACCGGTGCCGTACTTGGCGATGGCGGCCTGGGCGGCCTCCTTGACCCGGGGATGGTTAGTCAGACCCAGGTAGTTGTTGCTGCCGAGCATGATGACTTCCCGGCCCTTGTACTTGACGGTGTTTTCCTGGGCCGATTCGATCACCCGGAAGTAGTTGTACAGGTCCGCGGCCATCAACTCCTTGGCGGTGGTGAACTTGTGGACTTTGTCGAGAAGGCCCATTATGACTCGCTTCCATGCCAAGAAAACAGGCGAAGATCGTGCATACTCCGCCCCAGGATACCGTAGCGTCAGAAACTAGCCGTTTTTCCCCGCGAGGACAACTAGAAAACCTCGGCGGTGAAAACCAGGAATTCCGTGTTATCCCGCCAGGCGCCGGGCGGCAGGCCCGCCTTGAGGGCCAGGTGGTCCAGGGTCGTCTCCAGGTCCCAGCCCTGTTCGGTGGCCACCTGGGGCAGGAAGACCGCCTGACGGCCGCCCTGGACCAGGAGGATGCCGTGGGTGCCGATGATGATGTCCTCGGGGCCGCGGACCCGGCGCAGCGGGCTGAGAGCCGAGATTTCGATCTCCAGGGCCGGCACCTCATCCGGCGTCACCGGGGGGAAACGGGGGTCGCGTACGGCGGCCGAGGCGGCGTTTTCGGCCACGGCGTCCATCAACGGCTTGATGCCCTCGATGTACCCGATGCACCCGCGCAGGGCTCCGTCCCTGGTCAGGGTCACGAAGGCGCCCCGGTTCTCCCGGAGGGACGGTCCCGGCTCCAGATTCCGGGCCTCCGCCAGGTCGCGCGGGTCCGGGCCGCGCTTTCCGGCTGCGGCTGCGGAGACCCATTCCCCGGCCAGGTCCCGCAAAAACGTGCGCTCCGAGGCGGTGAGGGCGGTCGTGTCAGTCATGGCTCTCCTTCGTGTCCGTGCCGCTGCAGATCAGGATGGCGGCGTAGCTGACGGACATGGAATAATCACCGTTCAGATCCGCGCTGCGGCGGTAGTCCACCAGGGCGGCCTCGTATCCGGGGGGCAGACCGCAGGCCAGGGCCAGGGCGGCCGCCTCCAGCCCGCACATGGTGATGCCCGTCCGGCGGCCGTATTCCAGGAGCCCCGCGGCGTCGCCCGCCAGGATCTTGAGGACGGCGCCCGCATCCAGCTTTTCCAGCTCTTCGGGAATGTTATCGGAGAAGGGGACATAGCCGTAGGCGGCGCCGTAGTGGGTGAAGTCCGAGGAGACCACCACCAGGGTCCTCTCGTCCCATAATTCGGCCAGGGCGACGGCGGCCTCGGTGCGCACCCGGTCGTCCAGACGGGGTACCAGGACGGGGACTATGGCCGGCGGATCCTCGGGCCACAGGCGCTGCAGGAAGGGCAGCTGGATCTCCACGGCGTGCTCGGCGGCGTGGGCGGGTTCGGCCCTGACATATCCCGGGCTCCCGGCCAGCCGATTGCAGGCGTCGGTGTCCACGCGGATCGTGCCCAGGGGGGTGGCGAAGGCCTCGACCCCGGGCAGGGCGCAGCGTACAAGAGGTGTGCGGTGGTTGGGCGAGAGGATGACCACCCGCGCGGGGCGATCGGCACGCAGCAGGCCGTAGGCCTTGCCGGCGCAGGGGCCGCTGTAGGCGTAGCCGGCGTGGGGGACAACAGCCAGCAGGGCGCGGCCGGCAGGCCTGGCGTCGGGGTCGGCGCCGGCCAGGTAGCGGTCCACCTCGCGGCCCAGGTCGGTCCTGTCCGCGGGATACCACGTGCCGCTGAGAACGGGCTGGCGAACGGTGCTCATGGCGTCACCGGCTTGCGAGGGATAATCCGGGTTGGAATCCGACCCGGAGACCTAGTATCATGAGGAGGCGGCTCCGTCAACGAAGCGCGCCGGGATCCGACAACCGGCAGGATACCACAAAATGCGCCAAGCAGGAGGGTAACTTTGAATATCAAGCAGAACCTCAAGGGCGAGGTCATGGTCCTGAGCCTCAGCGGCAAGATCATGGGGGGCCCCGACCATGAAATGTTCCAGACGGAGGTCAAGACCCTCATCAGCCAGGGCTATGTCGACATCCTGCTGGACATGGGCAAGGTCAGCTGGGTGAACTCCACCGGGCTGGGTATCCTGGTTTCGGCCTACCACACCTTGAAGAAGAACGGCGGCACCCTGAAGATCTGCCAGGTCAGCGATCGCATCGACAACATCCTGAACGTCACCCAGCTGAAACTGGTGTTCCAGACCTTCAGCGACTGCGAGGAAGCCCTGGCCTCTTTCGGCCAGAACTGAGCCGTGAACGAGACCGGCGAACCCGTCTATCGCAATCCGGCCCTGACCGTGGATGCCGTGATCGTCCACCGGTCCGCGCAGGGGGATTTCGTCCTGCTTGTCCTGCGGGGCAGGGAGCCTTTCGCCGGTTCCTACGCCTTGCCGGGGGGATTCGTGGAGTACGGCGAGGACCCCGACGATGCGGTAGGTAGGGAGGTAGCCGAGGAGACGGGGCTGAATGAGCTGGCCTTCCGCCAGCTGGGGGTGTTCGGCAAGCCCGGACGCGACCCGCGCGGCCATACCGTCTCGGTTGTCTACACTTCCGTCCTGGCGGGCAACCGCCCCGAGGTCTCGGGAGGGGATGACGCGGCGGATGCCGTGTGGTTTTCCGTGGACGAGTTGCCCCCCCTCGCCTTCGATCACGGAGAAATCCTGTCCTACGCCCTTGCCTCCCTGTCCCGCCGGTAGTTCCTTTGGTCCTGATCAGACTGTTCTTTCCGCCCTGGACAAGGAGCGTGCATACATGAGTACCCAGCTGAATCCGGAAGTCGTCCGCGAGGCCCTCAAGGAAGTCAAGATTCCCGGTACGAAGGTGGATGTGCTGTCCATCAACCTCATCGGAGACATCACCGTCACAGGTGGCGAGGTCACCGTCACCGTGGTCCACACTTCCGAGAAGGACGAGACCATCGCCGCCGTGCGTGAAGGGGTGACCAGGGTCGTCTCGGCCCTGCCGGGGGTGTTGTCGGTGAACGTGCCCGTCGACGATCGCCGCGCGCCCAAGAAGAAGGCTCCCACCGGGCCCCACGGGCAGTCGCCCGACCCGTTCGCCGACCGGGCCAAGCTGCCCGGAGTGGCGCGGGTGATCGCCGTGGCCAGCGCCAAGGGCGGGGTGGGCAAGTCGTCGGTGGCGGTGAACCTGGCCCTGGCCCTCAAGGAGGGCGGCCTGAAGGTCGGCCTGCTGGACTCGGACGTGTACGGCCCCAGCGTTCCCACCATGCTCGGGGTCGAGGAAATGCCCAGGGTCACCGAGGACCGCAAGATCTATCCCGTGATGTCCCACGGTCTGCAGGTCATCAGCATGGGACTGTTGATGCCGCCGGACCAGCCGGTGATCTGGCGTGGTCCGCTCGTCTTCTCCGCGGTCAAGCAGTTCCTCAAGGACGTGCAGTGGGAGGGCCTGGATGTCCTGGTCGTGGACATGCCGCCGGGAACCGGCGACGCCCAGCTGACCCTGGTCCAGCAGGTGCCCCTGAGCGGCGTGGTCATGGTCACGACGCCCCAGGAAGTCGCCCTGGCCGACGTGCGCCGCGGGATCAAGATGTTCAGGGACGTGGACGTGCCCGTGCTGGGGATCGTGGAGAACATGAGCTACTTCGTCTGCCCCAACTGCAACAGTGAGCATGACATCTTCGGCCGCGGCGGCGGCGGCGAGGTAGCCAAGCAGTTCGGCCTGCCGCTGCTGGCGGAGATCCTTCATGAGG
>CAYPVD010000054.1:0-15296 GCA_964414055.1 uncultured Fibrobacteraceae bacterium | reverse complement strand
GGTCACCATGTCCAGGAAGAAGATGTCCATGGTCGCCATCACCGTGGCGCTGGTTGTGGGCATGGGAGTGGCATAACCGGCGATGTAGTTGTAGGTGTAGTGTTCGGCGTCGAAAGCACCCACATCCGTCGCCTGCATGGGATAAGTCACGGACACGCTGGTGTTCGTGGCTCCGGTGAGCTGGATCCCGCACTCGAACCCGCGGGTCTCGGCGATGGAGGGATCGGTGTAGATGATGTAGGCGGGGATGTGCGCCAGGAAGGCCGCATCGGTGCAGGTCTGCGTGGCGCCCGTATCGAAGTACAATCCGATGGCCTCGTTGGTCTCCGGGAAGTACGTCGCGGTAAAGGTGATGGAGGCGCCTGTAGCCAGCACGAGGGTCTGCGGATCCGGAGTCGTGTACCCGGACACCTCCCCCCAGGTGACGGTGACGGTGCCGGCCACGATGTCGTTCAGCAGCTGGTCACCGGTCCCTGTGACCTCGGTCCCGTTGGACAGGGACAGGGTCCAGGGGGCGTTGATGTCGTTGGGGTTGGGATCGACGAAGACACTGCCCACGCTGAGCTTGTAGGTACCAGTGAAGGTGATCTCCTCGCCCGCGGCCAGGATCAGGGCCTCCTGGGCGGGGTTGGGGAGGTCATATCCGGTCACAAGGTTCCAGATGATGGTGTACTTGCCCGGGGTCATGTTGTTGAGAGTCTGGTCGCCGGTTCCGGTGATCTCCAGGCTGTCGGGGCCGGCCAGGGTCCAGGGGGCGTTGATGCTGTCGGGCGCGGCGTCGATGTGGACGATACCGGGCAGCTTGGTGTATTCCCCGAAGTACGTGATCACGCTGCCGCTGCCGATGAACTGGGTCTCGGGGCTGGGGGTCTTGTACCCTGCGACCTCGCCCCAGGTCACCGTGTAATCACCCTCGGGGAGCTCGGAGATGGTCGTGTCGCCGTTGGCGCTGACATAGTACTCGTCAGGACCGTTGATCTCCCAGGGGGCGTTGAGGATGTCGGGCTCGGCGTCGATGATGAGCGCCCCGGGCGCGGGAATGAACACGCCCTCGAAGGTGATGATGCTGCCGCCGACCAGGGTCAGGGTCTGGGGATCGGGCGCCCTCCAGCCGGGCACGTCGTTCCAGGTAAGGGTGTAGTCGCCCGGTTCCATGTCGGCGAAGCTGTAGTCCCCGTACCCGCTGAGGGTGTAGGACTGGGGAGTCAACAGGGTCCAGGAGGCCCCGATGGTATCGGGAGTGGCGTCGATGAAGACGCTGCCCAGGTCGGCCGAGGCCAGCAGCACCACGTCGATGCTCGCCGAGTTGTTCTCCGGGTAGATGTCGTAATGGTCGTTGGTGCACACGATGGTGTAGGTTCCGGCGGCCAATTTGGACAGCACTTTGGCCGGCACGGTGAAGTTGATCTGGCGGGAAACCCCCACCCCGTCGCCGAGGCCGGGAACCGTCTTGCGCACCAGCTCGAAGCCGTTCTCCTCGATGTAGATCCAGGCGTTGAAGGGAGTGGTGACATCGCTGGGACCGTTGTTGGTCAGGGTCACGCTCAGGACCATGGTGTCCCCGGGCAGGACCGAGGCCGGTCCGCTGAAGTTCGTGACAGCGATATCACCGATCAGGCGGTCCAGCGACGCGAAACCCAGGCGTTCCGGGTTGCCGTCGGGATCGTTGCCGTTGGCCAGACCCAGGACATGATCCTGGGGCACGGCGGCGTCGATGACGGCCTGGCGCAGGGAATAGACGCCGGCGGCGCTGGTCGGCCGCCCGTGCTCGGCGATGTAAAGGGCGTAGAGCCCGGCGGCATGGGGAGCAGCCGTGCTGGTGCCGCTGGCGGCAAAAGTATGACCGCCGGGGATCAACGAAACGATGTCCACCCCGGGCATGGTCAGATCGATGGCCAGACCGGTGGAGGTCACCGGGTTGGCAGCATCCACGCTGCCGGAATAGTTGCTGAAGGAGGCGAACGAATCATCGGGGCCGTCGCTGGTGGCATGGCCCTTGCCCAGGGGCAACCCATCCGAGTCGCCGTAGGCGCTGATGGTCGCGACCTCGGGGAAGGCGGCGGGCACGATATCGTCGGCCGTACCCAGCACGCCGTCGGCACCGTAGACGTCACCGGCGTCGTTGCCGGCGGCGGTCACCACCACGATGCCGGCGCCCACGCAATTGGCCACCGCGGCACGGAAGGTGCTGCTGTAACCCACCCCGCTGAAACTGAGGTTGGCGATCTCGATGTCCGCAGCCCGGGCCATGACCCAGTCCAGACCGAAGATCACATCCGACACCCGGCCGAAGCCGGTGGCATCCAGCACCTTGACGGCCCACAGGCGGGCGCCGGGAGCCACACCGACCACCGACACAGTGTCGTCGACGGCGGCGGCGATGCCGGCCACATGGGTGCCGTGGCCGTTGTCATCCATGAAGTCGGGGCTGAAGACGCCGTCGAGGATCTTCATGCCGTCCACGACGTTCAGCTGGTTGCTGTTGAAATCAAGGCCTGTATCGAGGATGGCGATGTCGACATCCACGACGCCGGGCTGGCCGTCAATGGCCGCGATGGGATTCAGCTCGGTGTCCATGCGGTCAACACCCGTGGGAATGGTCTGGGCGGCGACCTGGACCTTGCGGTCCAGTTCCACGGCCACGATATCGGGCTCCTGAATCAGGCTCGCCGCCACTTCCTCGGTGGTCCTGACGGGGAAACCCTTGATGGCATGCTCGTAGAAGGTCGTGACGGTGATGCCGTAGGTGTTCTCCAACTCCACTATCCGTCCCTGGACATCGGCCACGCTGTTTGCGAACTGGACGATGTAATGCCCGGGAAGGATCTCGTCGATGGACTTGTTGAGCTGGGAAAGGTTTTCTTCAGGCGAACGGACCTCGATGGTCCCCTCGTCGTCACCGGCGGGGGCGACCGCAGGGTTGTTGATCTGCTCATGGGAGCACCCGACAGCCAGCACCAACATCAGTGCCACCACGGTCAGGGCGAACACGGCTCTGAGTTTCATCATCGTCTCCTTGGATCAGGTTGCTTGCTTCTTCCCAACTCAATCACCGGTCCCGGGAATTCCCATGGCGATCACCGGTGCCCATATTCAACATGGTTAATCTGCAAGGACTTTTCGGCGTTAATTATACCAAATATTGGAGCTCCCGCGCAAGAAAACTCTCTCGATTTTTTGTTTTTTAGAATTTTTTATTTGTTTGTGTTTCTTTTTTCCTCCTAATCCATCTAATTTTAGCCTCATTAGGCTAAGTGGTCCCTTTAGATTCACGGCCTTCCTGTTCTGCTTACCTGCCAGGGAATCAAAGGACCAGCAACTTCATGAACCCGGCCAGGTCGGCGCACCGGTCGAAATCCCACACCGCCTCGATGATGGCGTTCTGCCGGTCCTCGTCCACGACCCCGTGGGCGTTGGCGCGGAACTTGGCGATGAGTTCCTCGTCGCTCATGGGGTTCTCGGGGCTGCCCTTGGCATGATCCACGGTCTCGGTGAAGGTGCGGCCATCGGTGGTGGTCAAGGTGGCGATGGCGCGCTTGGTGCCCGGGAACAGGGCGTCGATCTCGGCGTTGGCCACCACCTTGATCTTGGGCAGCAGGGCGCGGATGCGCGGGTCGAACAGCTTGTCCTGATCGAAGCTGTGGGGATAGACGCCGCCGTCGGCCGCCACCGCCGCGATGCAGTAGGGCAGGCTGTGGTCGGCGGTCTCCTTGGTCTGCGGGTCGTACTTGCTGGGATCGCTGAGGATGTCCGCGCCGCGCGTGGTGGTCTGGATGTGGATCTCGGCCAGATCCTCGGCCACCAGGCCGTTCTTCTGCATGGCCATCTGCACCGCGCTGAGCGGCTGGTGCGTCAACGCCTCGGTGGGGAACGGCTTGTAGCCGCAACGGGTAATCAGGAACTCCTTTCCCAGGCCGTCGAGCAGGATCTCGGGCTTGAGCTCCACGTTGTGCAGCACGTGCTGGAAGCCCTCCTTGCCCTCGATGACCTCCACCGGACCTTCGTAGCCCTCGCGGGCCATGAGCGCGGCCAGCACCCCCGCCTGGGTGGCCAGGGGATCGGCGGTGTTCTTCATGTTGGTCAGGTGGCCCGCCACCACCCCGCCCAGGGTGTAGTGGCTGCTGCCGCTGATGCCCGCGGCGGCCACCAGCTGGTCGGCGTCCAGGCCGTAGATCCTGCCGGCCACGAAGGGGCTCACCAGCTGGGTCAAGGTGGCGTGATGCCAGCCCACCTCGCGCACGCCTGGGAAGCAGGCCAGGCACCAGCGCAGTTCCAGTTCGTAGGCGATGATGACGGCGACCAGGGCCTCGCGGCCGTCCCTGCCCTCGGCCTCGGCGGGCGAGAGCGCGCCAAAGATGATATCCGAAGGATGGCTGGGATCCTGCTCCCAGAAGATGTCGTTGTAGTCCAGGGCCCTGACCAGCAGGCTGTTCATCAGGGCGGCGTTCGGAGCGTTGGTGCGCAGGCCGCTGCCGATAACGGTGGCCTCGGGGGTACCTCCGATCTTCTGCGTGAAGCGTTCCATGGCCTGCATGTCGTCGTTGCCGACGGCGGCCAGGGCGCAGCCCAGGCTGTCGAGCAGGAAGCGCTTGGCCTCCTTGACGGCGGGGGCGGGAATGTCCTCGTAACGCAGGTTCAACACGAAATCGGCCATCCGGCGGGTCAAACTGGGCATGGTCGCATCTCCACAGGTCAGGTGGCTGGCATTCGGGGCGCGCAGCAGGGGCAGGCGCCGGGAACCGCGCCAAGATAGCCTCCAGGCCCTACAGGGGGCAAATAGAACGTTGTGCCTCGGAGATTGTGTCCGAGCATCCCCCGTACGGTCGACCTTCCCCCGAATTGACTTGTCCTTTGGGCTGAAAAGAGTACCACTTTCATTTTCAAGCGAGGCGAAGCATGGCCGCCGACGTTCTAGAAGGCTCCCGGATCGACCCGGGCAAGCCCAACCCTCATACTGATTGACCGCGGCGATTCCGGAGGTGAAATTGGTCCGGAACCCGCAGCAAAGGATAAGCATGGATATTCTCGTACCCGAATTCAGCAACCGCGTCACCAAGGGCATCGAGAACCTGGCTGCCGAGTTGAAAGAGATGGCCGACCGCACCCGGAAGCGCAAACTCCCCCCGCGGAGATGGAAGGCGGCCCCTGAACCTCATGATGAAGGGATAGCAGCATGGCAGAATCGGCCGGCACACCCGTGAAAACCCAACTTGCGGTCATCGGCGGCGGGCCCGGCGGCTACCACGCCGCCTTCTATGCCGCCGACCTCGGCCTGCAGGTCGTTCTCATCGACCCGGCGGAGAACCCCGGCGGGGTCTGCCTGTACCGCGGCTGCATCCCCAGCAAGGCCCTGCTGCACGTGGCCAAGGTCGTGAGCGAGGCGGCCGAATCCGCCGACATCGGCGTGAGCTTCGCCGCCCCGGAAATCGACATCGACAAGGTGCGTAGCTGGAAGAACGAGGTCATCGCCAAGCTCACCGGAGCCCTGGGCATGCAGGCGGACCGCAAGAACGTCACACGCATCAGGGGTACGGCGAAGTTCACCGGTCCCCACACCCTGCAGGTCATCTCGGTCGACGGCGCCGAAAGCTCCCTGGAGTTCGAGCAGGCCATCCTGGCCACGGGCTCGCGACCCGTCATGCTGCCGGGGCTGAAGCCCTCGGCGCGCATCATGACCTCCACCGGCGCCCTGGACCTCGACGACGTGCCCGCCTCCCTGCTGGTCGTCGGCGGCGGCTACATCGGCCTGGAGCTGGGCTCGGCGTACGCCGCCCTGGGCAGCGAGGTCTCGGTGGTGGAGATGACCGGCGGCCTGCTGCCCGGCTGCGACCGCGATCTGGTCTCGGTGCTGAAGCGACGCCTGGACAAGAAGTTCAAGGCCATCATGCTCAACACCAAGGTGGCCGCCGTGGCGGAAGAGAAAGACGGCGTAACGGTCACCTTCGAGGACAAGAAGGGCTCCCGCAACGAGACGTTCGCCAAGATCCTGGTGGCCGTCGGCAGAAGGCCCGTCACCGACGGCCTGGGTCTGAAGACCGCCGGCATCGCCATCGACGACAAGGGATTCGTCAAGGTGGACGCCCAGCGCCGCACAAGCGTGCCCCGCATCTTCGCCGTCGGGGACATAGCGAGCGAGCCCATGCTGGCCCACAAGGCCTATGGCGAAGCCGACGTGGCCGCCGAAAACGCAGCCGGGGGCAAGGCCGTGTACGACCCCCGCGCCATCCCCGCCGTGGTGTTCACCGACCCGGAAATCGCCTGGTGCGGGCTGACAGAGACCGAGGCCCGCGCCCAGGGGCGCAAGGTCAGGACCTCCAAGCTGCCCTGGCGCGGCAACGGCCGTACCCTGACCCTGGGCCGCGATGACGGCCTGACCAAGCTGATCACCGACCCGGAGACGGGTCTGTTGTTGGGCGTCGCCCTGGTGGGTCCGGGCGCCGGCGAACTCATCGCCGAAGGTGTGCTGGCCCTGGAGATGGCCGCCACCGGAAAGGATCTGAGGCACACCATCCACCCCCACCCCACCCTTTCGGAAACCCTTTACGAGGCCGCCAGGATGCTGCCCAGGGAGTGACCATGAATCCGGACCGGGAAGCCGTACTCAGGCTGGAAGGCGTCGCCATGACCTTCGCCGGCGGCGACGGTCCCGACCGCACGGTTCTCGACGGTGTCGACCTGACCCTGGCCGCCGGAGACAGCCTGGCCCTGGTGGGCCGCAGCGGTTCCGGCAAATCCACCCTGCTGCACCTGGCCGCGGGCATTTCCGTGCCCACCCGGGGCCGGGTGTTGATCCAGGGACGCGATGTGGCCGGTCTCGACGAAGGGGAGCGCTCCCGTCTGAGACGCCGGTCTGTGGGCCTGGTCTTCCAGTTCTTCCACCTGCTGCCCCATCTGGACGTGGCCGAGAACGTGGCCCTGCCCGGCTGGATCGCCGGCGTCCCGCGCCGGGATCTGACCCCCCGCGTGAACGAGTTGCTGGAACAGGTCCACCTGGCCGATCGCCGCCATGATCCGGTGGGTCTGCTCAGCGGCGGCGAGCAGCAGCGCGTGGCCATCTGCCGGGCGCTGGTGAACCGGCCCGCCCTGCTGCTGGCCGACGAGCCCACCGGCAGTCTCGACGATCGGACCGGCCGCGGGATCCTGGACATGCTGCTGGCCATGACCACCGAGGCGGGCTGCGCCCTCCTGCTGGTGACCCACAGCCGGGAGGTAGCCGCCGCTGCCGGTCGGCGACTCGGACTGCACGACGGACACCTGGTGCCCGTGCCAGGAGCCGTGCCGTGATTCCCCTGGTGCTGCGGAACCTGCGGGGACTGGTCCGGGATTCGCGCACCCTGCTGCTGCTGACGGTCGTAGGGGTGGGGCTGGGCGTGGGCTCGGTGGTCGCCATCCAGACCCTCAACCAGGGCGCCCTGCAGGCCTTCAACGGCAGCGTCCAGGCCGTCAGCGGCCAGGCGGACCTGACCGTCCTGGGCAGCACCCCGACCATTCCCGCAGACCTGCTGCCGCGCATCCTGGCCGACAAGGACGTGGCCGCCGCCTGGCCCCTGTGCCGGGTGGATGCCGCCCTGACGGACGGTTCGCAGGAACTGCTCCAGATCGTCGGCTTCGACGTGTTCGCTCCTGTCCGCTACCCCCTGCAACGCCAGCTTGAAGACGGCGAAACGGTCTCGACCAGGGAACTCGTGGCCGCGGCCATGGCCGTGCCCGGCTGGGCGGCCGTCACGCCCGAGTTCGCCCATCTGCACCACCTGGTACCGGGCGACAGCCTGACCGTCAGCAGCGGCAGCCGCCTGGTGCACCTGGTCATCGGCGCCCTGGTGGATTTCCGGAAATACGAACCCCTGGCGCCGGTCAACCTGGCGGTGATGGACATCGCCCAGGTGCAGGCCCTGCTGACGAGGCCGGACTCCGTCCACCAGATCGACATCGTGTTGCGCCCGGGTGCCGACCCCGCCGAAGTAGCGGCACGTCTGGACCGGACCCTGGGGCCGTCGTTCCGGATCCGCACCCCTCAGCAGAGGGACCAGGACGCCTCCGACCTGCTGGCCGCCTTCCGGCTCAACCTGACCGCCTTGAGCCTGATCAGCGTGTTCGTGGGCCTGTTCCTGGTCACCACCAGCGTGCAGGCCTCCCTGGTGCGCAGGCGCCGGGAATTCGGGGTGCTGCGCTCCCTGGGCATGCCGTCGCGGAAGGTCCTGGTGCTGATCCTCACCGAGGCCGGCGTGCTGGGGCTGTGCGGGGTGCTCGTGGGCATACCCGCGGGCTACCGCATCGCCCTGGCCAACCTGGAGTCGGTCAGCGGCACCTTGACCAGCATCTACGTGCTCGAAGGCATCAGCAAGCTGGTGCTGCCGGTCCGGGTGATGCTGCTAGGGGCGGGCGTGGGCATCCTGGGCGCCTTGCTGGGTTCGTTCCTGCCCGCCAGGGACATGGCCGGCCGCGCCGTCACCGATCTGCTCTCGCCGTTGACCATCCACCGCGCCACCGGCCGCCGGGCGGGCCTGCTGGCGGCCGCGGCCATCACCCTGGCCGCCGCCGGGACCTACTGGTACCTGGTCCCGGGACAGGGAAACAAGTACGGCGGGTTCATGCTGGGCCTGGTCATGCTGATCTGCCTGCCGCTGCTGGTGCCCCTGGTGATCCGCACCGTCGGCCGTCGGCTGCGGCCCGGCGGCATGGGGATGGCCCTGGCCCTGCGCAACCTGACGGTGCGCCTGACGGCCAGCAGCTTCGCCGTGGCGGCCCTGGCCGTGACCATCAGCATGATGATCGGCGTGACCCTGCTCATCGGCGGCTTCCGCCAGACCCTGGTGACCTGGCTGGAAGTGACCATCCGGGCGGACATCTACGTGACCACCGAATCGTGGGTGCGGGCCGGCAACGAGGCCTTCCTCGACCACGAGCTGCTGGCGGACCTGGCCTCCCTGCCCGAGGTCACGGCGGTGGAGACCCAGCGCCGCCTGCAGGTGCACACCGCCGACGGTCGGTTCAGGGTCTGGTTCAGCGGCATCTCCTTCGCCTCGAAGCGGCAGCTTCCCTTGGCCTCGCGCCTGCCCCTGTACCGCGGCGACCCCGATACCGTGGCGTCTCGATTGAGACACGAGGCGGTGGTGGTGATCGGGGAGCCCTTGGCCCGCAAGGCCCACCTGGACATCGGGGACACCCTCGTCCTGGCCTCGGCCCGGGGCACGGTACGCCTGCCCATCGCGGGCGTGGCGTACGACTACACCAGCGAGGGAGGCACGGCATTCACGACCCTGCGGACCTTCGCCCGCTTCTTCCCCGCCGACGAACCCAACAACGCGGCCCTGTTCCTCTCGCCGGGCACCGACCCCCAGGCCATGGTCGACCGTCTCAAGGAACGCTACCGTGGCCGTCCGCTGGTGCTGCGCAGCAACGCCGAGCTCAAGCGCCGGGTGCTGGACATCTTCGACCAGACCTTTGCCGTCACGCGCACCCTGCAGACCCTGGCCCTGCTCATCGCCGTCTGCGGCCTCGCCCTGACCCTCCTGATCCAGACCCGCGAACGCGCCGGGGAGATCGCCCTGCTGCGGGCCATCGGGGCCACGCGCCGGCAGGTGGGCGGGCTGTTCATGCGGGAGGGCCTGGCCATGGCGCTGTGCGGCACGGTCATGGGCCTGGTGGGGGGCGCGGGCCTGGCGGCCCTGCTGATCCTGGTCATCAACCGCGACTGGTTCGGCTGGACCATCCGGCCCTATCTGCCGGCGCGGGAAATCGCCCTGCAGATCGTCGTCATCCTGGCCGCCTCCGTCCTGGCGGGCCTCTACCCGGCCTGGAGATCGGGCCAGATTTCCACCTCGCAGCTGGACAGGGACGATCTATGAGAAAACCGCGTATCTTCATGCTCCTGCTGCTGATCTGCGCGACCACCGCATACGCCGGCGGCGGCACCTGGCGCCACGCCGACCCCGGCCATCGTTGGACCTGGCCCCGCGACCATTACGCCCACCGCGACTACCGCACCGAATGGTGGTATTTCACGGGGCATCTGCAGCCGGCGACAGGGGACACCACCGCGAACCTCGGCTTCCAGCTCACCTTCTTCCGCCTGGGCATGATCCCGCCCCGAACGCCCATGCCCCGGGCCGAGCTGGCCGCCCACGGCGGCGTGATGGCCCATGCCGCGCTGACGGACCCGGCGGCGGGCAGACACGTCTTCAGCGAGGTGCTGTGGCGCGAGACGCCCCTGCTGGGCGGCTTCGGCGAAGCCGGCGATTCGCTCATCGCCTGGTGCCGGGCGCCCGCGGGCACCGACGGTCGCTGGCGGCTGGGCCTGCAGGGCCAAACGTTCCTCCTTCACGCCGTGGACAAGACCCGGGATCTGGCCTACGACCTGACCTGCCGGCCGGTCAAGCCGGTGGTGCTGCACGGAGACAACGGATTCAGCGCCAAAAACGCCGCCGGTTCCACAGGCAGCCTGTACGCGAGCTGTACGCGCATGTCCGTGACCGGATCCGTCACACGCGACGGCCGCCGGATCCCCGTCGCCGGCTGGTGCTGGATGGATCACGAGATCTTCTCCGACACCCTGGCCCCGGATCTCAAGGGCTGGGACTGGGTCAGCCTGCAGCTTGACGACGGCCGCGACCTGATGCTGTATCGCCTCTTCCATCCCGACGGCTCCACCGCCCACGCCTCCGGCACCCTGGTGGACAGTCGGGGCCGTGCCACCCCCCTGGAGCGGTGGTCCCTGGTGCCGCAAAAGACCTGGACCAGCCCCGCCACCGGCGCCCCCTACCCCGTGCGTTGGCGCCTGGATGTGCCCGCCGCCGACCTGGAGGTGGAGTTGAAGGCCACGATGGACGACCAGGAGAACCGCAGCCTGAAGTCGGGGATCCACTACTGGGAAGGAGCCGTCACGGCCACCGATCACACGGGCCGCCGGGTGGGCCGGGGCTTCGTGGAGATGACCGGCTACGGCCCGGGAAACCGTCCGCCCATGTGACGGATCACCTGAGATAACGGGCCAGGTCCACGCCCTGGGGCAGATAGCGCAGGCAACTGACCAGGGCCTTTTCATCGGGGTGGATGGCGTTTTCCGGACCATCGTCCAGCACCCCGGCGCTGGTGATGTACATGAGATATCCCGCCTCGCTGCACAGGGAATGATCGGCGATCCCCAGCACGTGCCCCAGCTCGTGCAGGGCCACCTCGCGCACCCGCTGGGCCATGCCCATGCCGGCTGCGATGTAGACTTCCATCTTTTCCGGAATCACGTCACCGATGTAGTAGGTTCCTGCGGGGGCGAGGATGGATACCTCGCCGTTGGCCTCGGGAATGTCCAGACCGAACCGGAAGACCACGTCGGCGGCCTGGGAATCGGCCGCCGTGGTGAAGTAGACCTCCCCCATGACGTCGTTCCAGGTCTCGGGCGCAGTGGCGCACAACGCCTGCATGTCCATTCCGTGATCGTTGACGTAGGCAGGGATGTACACCGACAGGGGAAAGTGGTTCCACTTGTACAGGCGGGTATCAGAACGCTGGTTGGTGGGGAAATCCGTATTGGTCATGGCCCGGAAATAGGTCAGGAAACTGCCTTCGTACTGGGGGCAGACCGGATCCACACCGCGCCGGGGAATCAGGGTCAGATGTATGTCTTCCCATTGCCCACCGGACAGCACGCCGGTTTCGAAGTCGTACCAGAGGTCCGCAGCCGCTTCCCTGCTCAGGGTGCGCAGGCTGACCTCCGCCCCCTGCCACAGGGCAAACCCATGGAAGGTCCCATCCTCGGCGGTGACCACGCGCTGGGGCGGATCACCGGAGCCTGCATAGGTGATTTCCAGGGGGATCTGCGCCAGTGGCCGTCCTCGGTGATCCGTCAGGGTCCCTGCGACCCGGTGCCCATCGTCCACCGTCAGGGCCACGAAGTCCCTGACCGGTGTCAGCCGGCCCAGGACATCCCGGCCGCGCACGGTGACCCAGTAGGCTATGCCGGAGACCAGACCCGCCTCTGGCCCCATGGTTTCATGGTACATGACCTCCGGCCCACGGGGGATCACCGTTTCCAGAACGGCGGCCGTCTCCCAGTCCGCTTCCTCCCCCTGCCCGACAGGAACCGAAACCACCAGGTATTCCTCGATGGGCGACACCAAGTTGTCCAAAGAACGCCAGGAGACTTCCACCTCTCCCATTCCCTGACCGTTATGGACCTCCAGACCCTCGACGGGCAGGGGCTCGGGAGAGAGATAACCGCCCCGAAACACGAGGGTGGACAGGGCCGTCAGCTCACCCTGCGGATTCGCCTCCGGGGGCAGGGTCCAGCGGGAATCCTCCGACCAGGCGAGCCGGTATACACCCACGGGAAGGCCGTAGAGGAACACGTCCCCCTGGCCGGTACGCACCGCATCGTCGGGCCCGGTCAGGATCCAGTTCGCCTGCAGGGAGTCCGGATCGGCGTCGATGACGATATCCCCCACGGGACTGTTCTCCTGCCGGTAACGCCCCTGCAGGAAACAGGATTCTCCGGCCTCGACACTCAGCTGGATGATGCCGTGGGGCACGATGTACCCCGCCATGACTCCCCAGGAAAAAGTGTAATCACCCGCAGGCAGCCACACATCCCCCTCGCCCGTCCCCTGATACCTGGCGAAGCTGCCGCTGGAGATGAACCAAGGCGCTGCCAACCCTTCCGGCTCCGGTCGAACGACGACCTCGCCCCGGAAGGCGTGGGAAATACCGTATGAACCCGTCAAGGGGGTGGTCCGACCGGGTACGACATCGACCCTCAGGGTGTCCGGATCAGGACTCAACCACCCGGGCAAACGCCCCCAGCAGAACACCTGCTCCCCCTCAGGAAGACCGGCCAGCAGGCTGTCACCGTATCCGACGGCCACTCCCTGGTCGGACCGGATCAGGCTCCAGGGAGCCCCCAGGCCCGCCGGCAGGCACCTGATGTCGATCTCTCCCGTCGTCGGGGGCCCCGGAGCCACCGGGTCGTTTCGGCAGCCGGCGAGCACGAAGAGCAAGGCCGCCGTGATCACCACGGACCGACAAACCTTCGTGCCGGCACGACCCTCCTGTACCATCGGTTCACCGCCTGTCCTGGCTCCTGTCGGATGAGCGCCCCCATACAGCATAGGGAAATTGGATTTCTACGTAAAGCCTGCTAGCAAACGGCATCCTTTGGGTGTAACTTGTCCTCGAAATTACCTGTCATTTCCTTCAATTTTCGGAAACCGTCCAACTGAACCAAGGAAGGTAGCCATGTCCGTAAGATTGGGAATCATGGGCTTCGGAAAGCTGGGGCGGAACATGTTCCGCATCGGCCATGACCAGCCCGACATCACCTTCGCCGCCGCCAGCGACCTGGCCGACGTCGAGACCCTGGCCTATCTGCTGAAAAGCTCCACCGTGGAAGGCCCTTTCCGCAGCTCGATGCACACCGAGGGCCAGTACATCGTGACCGAGGACCAGCGCATGCGCATGATCCAGGGCACCAAGCCGGGCCATGTGCCCTGGGACGTGCTGGGAGCCGACATCGTCATCGAGGCCACGGGCGTCTTCCGCACGCGCGAGGAGCTGCAGAAACACCTGGACGCCGGCGCCAAGGCCGTCATCCTGTCCACTCCGCCGGTCGGAACGCTGGACAAGCTGATCATCAACGGGATCAACGACGACGAGTTGACGGCCGACGACCGCATCATCTCCAACGGCAGCAGCAGCTGCCACGCCCTGGCGCTGGTGCTCAAGCTCCTGAACGAGAAGGTAGGGGTCAAGCGGGCGACCATGACCACGGTCCACGCCTACACCAGCGACCAGCAGCTGAGCGACACGGCCAGCGGCAGCCTGCGCTGGAGCCGCTCGGCCGCCCAGAACATCATCCCCAACAGCAGCTGGGCCGCCGGGGCCGTGATGGACCTGATTCCGGCGCTGAGGGGCAAGGTCGACGGCATGGCCCTGAACGTCCCGGTGCCTGCGGGCTCGAACATCGATCTGGTCACCGAGCTGGAGCAGCCCCTGAGCGCCGAGGAGTACAACGCCATCTTCGCCGAGGCCGCCGAGGGCGACTACAAGGGTCTGCTGGGTTACACCGAGGAGCCCATCGTCTCGAGCGACGTCGTGGGCAACTCCTGCTCGGGCCTCATCGACGCCAAGGCCACGCTGTCCCTGAAGAACGGATTGGTCAAGAGCCTCATCTGGTACGACAACGGCTGGGGCTATGCCTATCGCATGTTGGATACGGCCCGCAGGGTCGCCGGGCTCATCGCCGGCAAGGA
This sequence comes from uncultured Fibrobacteraceae bacterium, assembly GCA_964414055.1. Taxonomy (GTDB): domain Bacteria; phylum Krumholzibacteriota; class Krumholzibacteriia; order LZORAL124-64-63; family LZORAL124-64-63; genus JAHJTW01. The sequence goes on along the minus strand of CAYPVD010000054.1, from coordinate 1,056 downwards.
GGTGACGGCATGAGAATCGCCATCAACGGATTCGGACGCATCGGGCGGGCGGTCTTCCGCCTGCTCAACAGCAAGGAAGGCGTCGAGGTCGTCGCCATCAACGATCTGGCCGACTCGGCCGCCCTCGTCTACCTGCTGCGCCACGATACGGTCATGGGCAACTTCCAGGGCGTCGCCGACCTGGACGGCGACATCATGACCACGACCAGGCAGAAGGTGAAGATGACCGAGATTCCCGACCCGACCGAGCTGCCCTGGGCCGAGATGGGCATCGACTACGTGGTGGAGTCCACCGGGCGCTTCCGCAAGAGGGCCGAGATCGCCCAGCACCTGGAAGCCGGGGCGAAGAAGGTGCTCCTGACGGTGCCGGCAAAGGACGAGATCGACGCGACCATCGTCCTGGGCGTCAACCACGAGGAGCTCAAGCCCGAGCACAAGATCGTCTCCAACGCCTCGTGCACCACCAACTGCCTGGCGCCGCTGGCCTATGTGCTGGACAAGGAGTTCGGCATCGAGTACGGGCTGATGACCACCGTCCACGCCTACACCAACGACCAGCGCCTGGCCGACGTGCCCCACAGCGACTGGCGGCGGTCCCGCGCCGCGGCCGAGAACACCATCCCCACGACCACCGGCGCCGCCCGGGCCGTGGGCAAGGTGCTGCCTCAACTGGCGGGCAAGCTCGACGGCATGGCCATGCGGGTGCCCGTGCCCGACGGCTCGGTGGTGGACCTGGTGAGCATCCTCTCGCGCGACGTCACCGTGCAGGAGGTGCGCGACGCCGTACGGGACAACGCCAACAGTGATCGTCTCAAGCGGATCATGCGCTACAGCGAGGATCCCCTGGTCAGCACCGACATCGTGGGCGATCCCCACTCGAGCATCTTCGACAGCGAGTATACCTCGGTGATCGGGGGCAACATGCTCAAGACCCTCTCCTGGTACGACAACGAGTGGGGCTACTCCAACCGGGTCGTCGATCTGCTGAGCCTGATGGATTCCCTGGATTAGGAATTTCCTTTCCCCACATGGAAGGCCGGCCCCGATGGGGGCCGG
>CAYPVD010000053.1:0-15542 GCA_964414055.1 uncultured Fibrobacteraceae bacterium | reverse complement strand
TTATTGGCGCACCGGAAAGTCAGCCGATCCACCCCCTTTCCCCTGCTCGCCGGAGTTGAACCATGGACTACCAGAATTTCGATTGCCAGATCGCGGACGGCTGCGCGCGTGTACGCATGATCGGACCGGGCGCCCCCGGACTCGAAGACCTGTGCGACGAGTTCCTCGACCTGGGCCTGCGCCTGCAGGAGGACCGTGCTGTACGTTCCATCCTGCTGACCGACGGCGATCACGCCTTCGAATTCCACCACGAGCTGGCGGACCTGTCCCGAGCCCAGCTCAACGCCGAGGGGACCGGGCGCCTGGATGCGGGCATGGAAATGGGCCGCAAGATCGTGACCCTCATGCACGAGATCCCCAAACCCATCATCGCCGCCACCCGGGGCGACATCCGCAACCTGGGTCTCGGCTTCTTCATGGCCGCCGACATCCGCCTGGCCTCCGGCACCGCCTCGTTCACCGCCGGCGACCTGTCCACGGGCCTGCTGCCGGGATGGGGTCTGAGTCACATCCTGCCGCGTTTGATGGGCCCCGGTCGCGCCCTCGAATTCCTTCTTTCCCGGCGCACCCTCCAGGCCGACGAGGCCTACACCCTGGGCCTGGTCGATCGCCTCATCGACGACAACGTGTGGGAAGAGGAGCTGGACCGCTTCGTCTCCCGGCTGCGGACGATCCCTCAGCCGGCCTTCAGCCTGCTCAAGCTCGGCGTTCAGCAGGCGGCCAACCTGGACATGACCTCCATGCTGGCGGTGGAATGGGAATCCCAGCAGCAGTGCTGGCAGTCCCTGGAAACCAGCGAGGGATTGCGGGCCTGGCAGGAAGGCCGCAGCCCGGTGCTGGGCGCCGATCCCGAGGCCGCCGCCGAGGATTAGTCCTTTCCTTGACCTATGGGCATGAAGAAGGCCGCCGAAAGGCGGCCTTCTTCATAGGGCGAATAGGTTTCGGCAGCGTAGTCGAACTACCGGAACAGGGCCTTGACGGCGCCGAAGCTGGCGTCCTCGTTGTCCACGACGCACTCACCGTTGTTGATGGCGAGCTGGGGATTGTCCAGACCACCGCGGGCGGGCAGCAGACGCTTGACGATGTTGGGGTCCGCGCCGTCCAGGTAGGCGGGCAGACCGTTGTCGAGCGTGTCGTAGTAGATGGCGTCGAGGTAGCCGAAGAACGGCTGGGTGTCATCGGAGATGACGAACTGCATGTCCGCGATCACCAAGGTGCCGTTGACTGCGAACAGCGGGTTGCCCAGACCGATGATGTACTCGTACTGGCGGGTCGCCGCATTGATGGCGTCGCCACGGGGAGCCACGGAGGTGAACTGGCCGCCGCCTTCGCTGGTGATCTTGACTTCCCAGCCGCCGACACTCTCGCTGGTCAGGTGGGTGAGCACCAGGTAGGCGGGGTAGATATTGACGGCAGGCAGCACATCGCAGGACGTGGTGGCTGCCTCATCAAGGTAGATCCCGATGTTGTCTTGCCAGTTCAGTTGGGCGAAGGACGTGGTGCTGATGAACAGCGCCGTAATCGTGAGGGCAAAAAGCAACTTTTTCATTGTTGTCGCTCCTATGAAGTAGGGTGTGACGGTTTGGGGGCAATCCCCCGGCGAACTCTTGACTACTCTGATAAAGATTATAGCACAGAACATTCTGATTTGAACAAAAAAATATCCCTAAATGATTTTTTTGAATCATTCTCCTGAACTTGTGAAAATTCATGAGCAAAACCATGATGTTTTAATTCATTTATTATCAACAACATATACAAGAGCCCCCCAAATTTCCTGCGCATGGCAGCAAATCAGAGGGGCTCAAAAAATCTTTCGACCTTACCTGAACAGGGACTTGACCGACCCGAAGGAGGAGGTCTCGTTGTCCACGACGCAGCCATTGTTCAGGCTGATCACCCAGTCATCGATCCCGCCCAGATGAGGATACATGGGCACGACCACGCTCAGATCGGCACCGTCCAGATAAGCGGGCAGGGCCTCGGGAGCCGAGTGGTAGCAGATGGGTCCCACGTAGCCGTAGGCCGGAATCATGCCGTCGAGTACGTACAGCGTGATGTCCATCAACACCAGCCTGCCGTTATCGGTGGGCTGGGGCGAACCGTAGCCGATGATGAATTCGTTGGCGCGGGTAGCCGCGTTGACATTGGGATACCTGGGCACGAACGCCGTGGGCACGGCACCGGCGCCCTCGAAGGTGATCTTGGCCTCCCAGCCGCCGACGGTCGGGCTGGTGGCATAGGTCAGGATCAGGTATACGTTGACGAAGGTGCCCGGGGGACTCCCGCAGCAGTAGTTGGTGGCCGCCTCGTCGTAGTACATGCCGATGTTGTTGTCGTTGTACGGCCAGGTGCTCTGGGCTCCTGCCACCGAAGCACACAGAAGCATGAGCACAGCAAGCATGAGCAAGAACTTCATAAGGAACCTCCGGAAAAAAGTATCAGCTATGATGTGGTCCAAAGATGCAATTCAGGGAAAATTTCGACTCCCTACGGGATCCTATCAGAAAATTTCCCGGTTTTCACCAAAAAAATCCCTGATTTCTACTTTTTTTGACCCTGAAGATAGCGTCGAACGCCAGCATGAGGATTCTCTTGCCTCCAACAGGGTGTTGCCTCACCCTGGCAGGGTCGGATATCCCATTTCCAAGCCCGGGAGGTCTTCCGTGAGATTTCAGAGCCGAATCCTCGTTTCGCTGGTGTTGGGCGCCGTTTTGGCCTTGGCGGCCGGGATGGCCTTGGCTGCCGTCGAACGCGATCATGACATCGTGCCGGAGGACTACTTCGACCTGGTCAGCCTGGGGAACCTTGTCGCCTCCCCCGACGGCTCCCTGCTGGCCTACACCGAAAGCCGCTGGGGAACGGGCAAGGAAGGCCGCAGCACGGACCTGTGGGTCGTCTCACGTCGGGGCGACGACCGGACACGGCTGACTTTCGGCGGCTTCGGCGGAAGCTCCCCCGCCTGGTCCCCCGACGGGGAATTCACCTACTTCCTGGGCCGGGACGAGGCGGGCCGGGACGATCCTCCCCACGACGGTTCACGCCAGGTCTGGCGGATCGCCCCGGACGGGAGTCGCCTCGCCGCCGTCACCCGCGTCCCCGACGGGATCCGGACCTTTATCCTGGGTCCGGACGGGCGCACCCTCTACTACACGACCACCGAGGACTCGGACGAGGACGACTGGTCAGGACTCCGTTCCCGCTTCCCGGACCTGCAATACGGTCACGGTTCCCGGACTCTGACCGCCGTCCACCGCCTGGACCTGGAGTCTTGGCGGACCGAGACCGTGTACCCGGCCTCGCGGTTCATCTGGGACCTGAAGCTCTCGCCCGACGGCAGCCGCCTGGCCATGATCACCACCCGGGACCGTCCCCTGATCAACCGCGAAGGCTGGTCGCGCATCGACGTGCTGGATCTGGCCACCGGCGAAGTGGACTCGGTCACCAGCCAGACCTGGCGCCGGGACCACCCCTCGCCCTACGGCTGGTTGGAGGACCTGGCCTGGGCTCCCGACGGAGACGCTCTCGCCTTTGCCATCTCCTTCGACGGTTACGCTTCCCAGATCTGGGTGGCCGAGGACAGGGACGGGAGTTGGTTCCTGAACCGGCTGGATCGTCCCGGACGGACCACCTACGCCGGCGGTCTGCAGTGGCGGGGCAAGGGGCGCACCCTCTGCTACCTCGGCGAGGAGATGGCCCGCATCAGGGTGCTGGCCGTCGCCGACGTCGAAGACGGCGCCCAGGGCAAGACCAGGGTCCTGACTCCCGGCGACTGGGTCGTGGGCGCCTTCTCCTTCGACCGGCGCGGCCGCCGCCTGGCGGTGATCGCAGAGAACACCACCAGCATGAACGACATCTACAACCTGGAAAAGAGCGGGTCGCTCAGACGCATCACGGACGTGAACCCCCAGGTCGCCACCTGGAAGCTGCCCCGGATCAGCCATGTCAGCTGGCGCGGCGCCGACGGGGACACCTGCTGGGGCATCCTCGAGTTGCCGCCGGAGTACAAGCAGGAGGACGGGCCCCTGCCCGCGGTCATCGAGTTGCACGGCGGCCCCACCTCCAGCACCAAGTACCGCCTGCGGCTGTGGATCTACGGCCGGTCCGTCATGGCCGCCCGCGGATACGCCCTGCTGAGCCCCAACTACCACGGATCCACCGGCTACGGGGACGAGTTCCTCGCCAAGCTCATCGGCCGGGAGAACGAGATCGAGGTCGCCGACATCGCCGCCGGCACGCGCTGGCTCATGGACCAGGGCTACGCCGACCCCGCGCGCATCGGCGTCATGGGCTGGAGCAACGGCGGCTACCTGACCAACTGCATGATCGCGGCCGAGCCCGACCTGTATGCCGCGGCCAGCAGCGGGGCCGGCGTGCTGGACATGGTGATCCAGTGGGGCGCCGAAGACACGCCCGGCCACGTTGTCAACTTCAACGAGGGCCTGCCCTGGCAGCAGCCGGATCACTACCGGGCGGCCTCCCCCCTGTACCGTCTGGACAGGGTCCGCACGCCCACCCTGATCCACGTGGGCGGAGACGATCCGCGCGTGCCGCCGGTCAACAGCCGCGCCTTGTATCGGGCCCTGCACTGGTACCTGCACGTGCCCTGCCAGCTCATTGTCTACCCGGGCGAGCCCCACGGCCTGACGACCCACGAGAACCGCCTGGCCAAGATCAAGTGGGACCTGGCCTGGTTCGACCGCTGGCTGCTGGGCAAGGAGGGGGAAACGGACCAGGAATGACCATGACCGCCGGGCTGGCTGTGGGTGTTGTTTACCTTGTGCCTCTGAAATTGTGTCCGCCTTCAATAAATGGATATCGGATCCCTGCCTTCAGGGGTGCAACTTGCTGTCAAATGGCGTCATGGAGGCCCGGGAGCCATGGATGGCGGATGGGCCGGAATGCCGAGGTTGCCGAAGCCAGGAGGGCGCAGGCAACCGTCCATTTGACAGCAAGTTGCACCCCTGAAGGCGGGGGTCTGGTCATGACGATTTGAGAGCGGACACAATTTCAGAGGCACAAGGTGCTGTCTACGGCTTACGGCCGAGATCCCGGAGGTAGGCGTCCACCTGCTCCACCGCGGCGGCCGCGTCCGGAACGATGGTCCAGCAGGCCTTGCCGTCGGCGGCGCAGCCGTCCAGGAAGGCACGCCCGGGGTCGAAGTCCAGCAGCACTACCGGTCGTCCGAAACGCAGGGCCATGGCGATCTCGCTCAGGGTGCCGCCGTTGCCCCGGCAGGCGACCACGACCTCGCTGGCCAGGATGTTGATCACGTTGCGGCCGGCCCCCATCCCCGTGGGGATGACGATGTCCAGGCCACGGGCGGCCTGGTCGCGGTCGTCGTCGAACAGCACCCCTACCGTCAGCCCGCCCGCCTCGTGGGCCCCGGTGACCGAGGCCTGCATGACCCCGGTGGACCTGCCGCCCGAGAGCAGGACCCAGCCCCGCTCGGCGATCAGCCGGCCCAGCGTGCTGGCATCCTGCAGGGTCTTGTCGTCCGCCCGGGAACCGCCCATGACCCCGATCAGCGTCCTGCTCATGGCCCCACCTCACCGTTGTTGGAGGTGGCGGGATGTCCCTCCAGCATGCCCTCGATGCGGGAGGTGTCCACCTCGGGCGCGAATTCGTCCCCGCTCATGAACTCCACCTCCACGTGCTCGACGCCCAACCCCTGGGCCAACATGGTGAGGGTCCGTGCCGCGGACCGCTGGGCCTCGGCGCCCGCCTTGCGCACCAGATCGCCCGCCAGCCCTCGGGCCTGCTGGCGCGTCTCGCTGATGAGCTTGTTCTTGGCCTCGACGCTGAAACCGCCGGTGATGAAACGGCCCAGCAGGTCGGGCATCAACCAGGGCAGCAATTCAGTTTTATCTTCACTATGAATGCGCATGTCCCGGATCAGGACCTCGTGGCGGACAGGCGGCAGCACCAGGCGGTAGGAAGCGCCGGGACCGGGAGCAATGGTGAAGCGCGGATCGGTCAGGTCGTAGCGGAAATCCACGTCGAACTCGATGACCAGGGTGATGCGCTGGGAAGACAGCAGCCAGTTGAGGTACTTCTTCCCGAACTCTCCGAACCAGTGGTCGCTGGCGGTGATGACCTCCTTGGTCATGATCCTGAACACGCTCAGCTCGCCCACCGCGCGCATGCTTGTGATGAAGCTCTCGCGGCTGGTCACCGCAGGACCTGAACCTCCACCGCGGCCGCGGCGCGCGATCTTCCAGGTCAGCCAAGCGGCCAGGCCGACGGCCAGTCCGCCGCCGAACCCGATCAGGGCGTCGTTCACATGCAACCTCCCGTTCCCTGAACTCCTGGGCAGTTTCGAGGGCACAGCATGGCAAAGGAAACGACTTTCAGCAAGACAGGATGCAGGGACGGGTTTCAGGCGACAGGAGAAGTGAGGACTTCCTGGAGCTTGCCCCGGGAAAACACGAGGGGCAGGCGGGGCAGATCCTCGGCGCCGCGCGGAGGAGCCGCTGCGGGTTCCATCAACAGGCATACCTCGGCGGCCAGGGAGGACAGGAAGGTCATCAACTGATCGAACTTGCCGGCGGTCATGCACTGGGGATCGACGAGGACCAGGTCCACAGCCTCGCTGCCTGAGGCGTTGTTGAACAGGCCCTCCATGGGATAGAGGTCGTGCCCCATGGACCTCAGCAGGGTCGATGCCCACTCCTTGCGGGCGTCATCGGTGGTGACCACCACGCAGGTGCTTGCTTCCTGGTCCCCGGTCGTGCCGACCTCCCCGGTACGAGCGCCGGAGATGTGCAGGAAGTTGGCCATGTCGGCGATCTTGGCCTCCATACCCACCAGGGCCGACTGGATATGCTCCATGGTCAGCCCGGCCGTCGCCAGGAGCTGCTCGATGTCCGCCTCCGAGGCTGCTGTTTCGAAGGACCCACCGTGGATGCAAGCCAGCACATCGGCCACGGCCACCAGGTTGGTCAAGGGTTGCGTACCGTCGCAGGCGCGCTCGACGTCATGGTGGTAACGGGCGGCCAGCCCGAAATCCTCAGGCAGTTCCCAGAACTTCAGCAGGCCCTGGCCCACCTGGGCGTGGGTCATGCCGCACATCTCGCGCTCCGCATCCAGCCGATCCCGGCTCGCATCCGCGAGGATGGGCTCGTAGATGTCGGGCACAGCCGCGGCCAGCACGTAGGCCCCGATATCGTGCATCAGACCGGCCAGGAAGGCCTCTTCGGGGTCGGTGCGGCGCTTGACGAAGGGAGCCAGCACCTGGGAGGCCGCCCCGTTGGCCAGGGCGTGATCCCAGAACCCCTGCATGTCGATGTCCCCGCCCAGCTTCTGCAGGGCCGAGATGGAGCCGAAGCCCAGGGCCAGGTTGCGCACGCCGCTGAAGCCCAGCAGGACGACCGCCCGGCTGATGGTGGTCACTTCCTGCTGCACCCCGTAGAAGGAGGAGTTGACCAGCTTGAGGACCTTGCCCGCCAACGCCTGGTCGCTGGACAGGACCTTGGACACGTCCTGCGCCGAGGCGTTCTCGTCGGCGATGACCAGCAGCAGCTGCCGCGTAACCTGCGGCAGGGGGGGCAGATTGCGCATGACCGACTTGATGCGTGCCTGGATCAGTTCAATTGACATTCAGTCGACTCCCGGGGGCCGAGGCCGCCGTTCAGGCTCCGTCACAATGGCGTTCTCCTGCTGGTTATCGGCAGGGTAAGATGGGGCTTTAACCCGGATTAGTCCGGTTTCCCGGCGTCCCGACCCGGGTTCCTCGTAGCACCCCGGTGCAGTTTGGAACCGTAGCGCGCCTGCACACGGTCCATGATGCGATCCAGACGGCGCTGGCGTTCATCGGCCGCCCCGTCTCCGAACAGGTCGGCCTGCTCGGCGACCGGCAGGTCCAGATGCGAGGCCGTGACCCCCAGCAGCCGCAGGGCCCGTCCCCGTCGACCGACCCTGGCTTCCAGCAGTTCCCTAGCCGTTTCCCGGATCTTCACCGAGGAATCGGTGGGCCGCTGCAGGCGCAACGAGCGGGTGCAGGTGGTGAAATCGGCGAAGCGGACCTTGAGGGTGATGGTTCCGGCCTGCAACCCCTGGACGCGCAGCCGGTGGCCGACCTTGTCCGCCAGCAGGTCACAGACGCCGCGCAGCTGCTCGGCGGCGGTGATGTCCTCGGGAAAGGTCATCTCGTTGCCGATGGACTTGGCCTCGCGGGCCGGCACCACCGGGCGATCGTCCATGCCGCGGCCCAGGGCCTGCCACCTGCCGGCCTGGACCCCGAATTTCGCTGCGAGCACGGGTTCGGGAACGACAAGCAGGTCCCCGATGGTCCGCACCCCGTGCAGATGCAACTGGGCGGCGGCGGCCTTGCCGACGCCCCACATGCGTTCGATGGGCAGCCGCCTGAGAAGTTCGGGGGCCCGCAGGGGGGAAACGACCACGAACCCGTCGGGCTTTTCCAGGTCGCTGGCCAGCTTGGCCAGGAACTTGTTGTAGGAGATGCCCACCGACGCGGTCAGGCCGATCTCGGACCTGATCCTGTCCTTGATGGCGTGCCCGATGTCGGTGGCCGAACCGTGCAGCCGCCGGCACCCGGTCACGTCCAGGAACGCCTCGTCGATGGAGAGGGGTTCGACCAGGGGGGTGTAGTCGCCGAAAACGGCGAACACGGCCCGGGAAACCTCGCCGTAACGCTCCAGGCGGGGTTCAAGGAACACCGCCCGGGGACACAGGGCTCGTGCCCGCGCGGCGCTCATGGCGCTGTGGATGCCGAACCGCCGGGCCTCGTAGCTGGCCGCCGACACCACGCCCCTGCCCTGCGGCGTGCCTCCGACCACCACCGGCCGGCCCGCCAGCTCGGGCCGGTCCAGGACCTCCACCGAGGCGAAGAAGGCGTCCATGTCCACGTGGATGATCGAGCGCGGCCAGGTCTCCCCGGCGCCATCGCCGTTGACGGAGGGCAGCCCTTCCGGAGGCGAACCGGACACCGTCAATCCTCCGGTTCGTCCCGGACCCGGAAGACCCGGTCCAGGTAGGCCAGTCTCCGCTTGAGGTCCTTGTTCCACAGGTCGTTGACCTTGGCCACGGGCCGCAACGCCCAGTCCGGCGAACCGGCGGCCAGAGCCTGGTGGAAAGCCCAGGTACGGGTGAAGGTGCGGCCGGCCAGAGCCTTGATCGCCTGCCATTGCCCCGGCGTCAACCAGTCCCGGTCCCCGGCCATGGCCAGCAACCCCGGGTCCACACGGAGGGGCGTCACCCGGGCCAGGTCCGCCACCAGCCGGGCCTGGTCCTCGGTATAGCCGGCCTCGGTCTTGAGGATCTTCATCAAATGCACGGGGTTGGTCATGTCCCGCCCGTGCAGGGCTTCCAGACCGGCGGTAGGAATATGGCGTCGTTGGAGCTCCGCCGTGACCTGATCATCGATGCGGAAGTGGACCTTGCGGTAGACCGTCTGGTCGAAGACGTTGTTGACGAAGAACAGCAGCACGAAGGACAGCAGCCCCGCCACCAGCGGCGTGGCGATCCAGCCTAGGGAAATCTCGCCCAGGACGCGATAGCGTATGCCCCTGCCGCCCTTGAGGATCCCCAGGCCCACGATGGCCCCGATCACCGCCTGGCTGCTGCTGACGGGCACAAGGGGAAAGGTGGGCAGATGGTGGGAGGCCAAAAAGAACTCCAGGCGCTGGGAGGCGAACAGGAACAGGGTGATGGACTGGGCCAGCACCACAACCAGGGCGGCCACCGGGGAGATCTTCACGATGCCCCCGCCCACGGTGCCCATCACCCGGTGGGAATAGGTCAACACCCCGGCGCTGATGGCCAGACCGCCCAGCAGGAACAGCTGCTGGGTCCCGGTGACGGTCAGCCCCAGCACCTGGAGGGGGTGGAACGGATTCTCGGGCAGGAACACGCCCATGACGTTGGCGATGTTGTTGGCGCCCAGGCTGTAGGAGCCGAAGGCGCCCACCGTCAGCAACCCGTACCGGGTCCAGGCGTCCAGTTCCAGCAGGTGGGGCTTGGCCCGGCGAATCAACGCCCGCACGAGCCAGAACAGCAGGATGGCGATGGCGGCGCTCAGCAGGGGACAGGCCACCCAGGTCAGCACGATGCGCGTCAGGGAACGGGTATCGGTCACCGCGGAAGCGAAGATGTTCCAGCCCAGGATCGCCCCCACGATGGCCTGGGAGGTGGACACGGGCAGGTTGAGGCGGGTCATCCAGAAGGTGGCCAGGGCGGCGGCCAGCGCCACCGTGAACGCGCCGGGCAAGGCGTTGACCGCCCCGAGGCTGCCCAGGGTGTGGGCCGCGCCGGCGCCGCTGATCACCGCGCCGAGGGTGATGAAGAACGAGCACACCAAGGCAGCGACGCGGAACTTCACCATGCGCGAGCCCACGGCGGTGCCGAAGACGTTGGCCGCGTCGTTGGCGCCCAGGGACCAACCCAGGAACAGACCGCTGGACAGGAATACCAGGATGGCCATGTCAGATGGTCCGCTTGATGGTGTAGATACCCAGCCGGTTGGCCACCGCCTCGGCCTCGTCCGAGACCTTCTCCACGTTGTGGGCGAAGTACCGCAGCTGGGTCTTGTGGGCCAGATCGAGCTGCGCGGAGCGGAAGATCTCCCGCTTCAGGGTATCGCTGAGCTGGTCGGCCTCGCTCTCGTAGTGGTGGACCTTGAACAGGTGGTCCTTGACGGCCTGGACATCCCGAAAAAAGGCGCGGGCAGCCTTGACCGCGGCCTCCCCCGCCCGGCAGCTCGCCTCGGCCAGCTGGTTGAATCCCCCGTGGAACTGATCGGGGATGACCGGTTCTTCCACGGCGAACTGGTAAAGGCTGATCTTGGCCCGGTCGATGATGTTGTCCGTGTTCTCCAGCAAACCCAGCACGTCGCCCCGGTGCTCGGGGATCAGGGAGTTGCTGTAGAGTCTGGTCTCCACCTCCCGGCTCAGCTTGTCCGCCTGGGATTCGTGCAGGTTGATGGCCTCGATCTTCTCCTCGAACTCCGCACGGCGCCCGGCCAGGTAGGCGGCCACCCCCTCCTGGAAGAACAGGGAGCCCTCGGCGACCTTGTCGAGGAACTCGTCGATCTTGGCTTCCAGCTCCCGTGTGGACTTGAACAAAGTCATGAGATCACTCCCGGTTCGATGCGGCCCACTGCGGCCACGGCCTGAGGCTGAGCTGCGCGTTGCTGTAGCGGTGATCCCGGGTGACCTCCCGGCCCACCCAGGGCGGCAGGACCAGCGGGCGGTCGGGACGGTCCAGTTCGCACTCGGCCAACACGAGGCCCTCATTGGCCCCTTCGAAGACGTCGATCTCCCAGGTCAAACCGTCCAGCGGCACCTGGTGCCGGGTCTTGCGGACCACCCGCCGGCCGCACAGGACAAGCAGTTGCTCCGCGTCCTCGACGGGCACCTCGTACTCGAACTCGGGCCGCGACAGGCCGTCCCCGGGTGCCTTGACGGTCAAGACGGAGGCGTCCTCCTGCAACCGGATGCGCACGGCGATCCCGTCCTCGCCCACGGCCAGGTAGCCCTGGACGATCTTCCTGCTTCCCGCCGCCTGATTCCGCCACATGTCATTGACGACCAGGAACCTGCGCTCGATCTCCAGTCCCAAGGGTGGCTCTCCTTCATTCGGCGGACAAGGTGGATCTGCCTGGGATTAAATGGAACAAATGATTATCATGCCGTCCAGACGGTGGGTCAAGCGATTGGTGTGACCCGTACCTCGTGTGACCTGGAAAGGAACCCGCCCGGATCATGTGCGGACGCATTGTCCTGAACAGCCCGCCCGGTGAAATCGCGGTCGAATTCTCCCTGACGGCCCTGCCGGAGCTGGCCCCGCGCTACAACATCCCCCCCGGGGGGCCGGTGGCGGCGATCATGGCCGGCCAAGGGGAACGCGACCGGGTGCTGCGCCTGCTGACCTGGGGACTGGTGTCCCCCGATGTACGCTGGCGCGACACAGCGCCCCGGCTGATCAACGCCCGGGCCGAAACCATCGCCCGCAAAGCGGCTTTCGCCGAGTCGTTCGCCCGGCGGCGTTGTCTGATCCCGGTGAACGGATTCTACGAGTGGAAAAAGACGGGCGGCCGGGCCCAGCCGTTCCTCATCCACCGCCGTGACGGCGGCCTTTTCGCCCTGGCGGGGATCTGGAACCGGTGGGAATATCCCGGAGGAAGGATACTGGAGGCCTGCGCCATCATCACCACCGAGGCGGCCGACTTCATGCGGGAGATCCACCGCCGCATGCCTGTGCTCATCGCGGCGGCGCAACGGGAGCTATGGCTGCACGGGTCCGCCGACGATGCCGACGCCCAGGTGCGGAGCATGGTTCCGGAGGAAACCGGCGCCCTGACAGCCCACGCCGTGGATCCGCGGGTGGGCGATCCCGCATTCGACGAACCCCGATGCCTGGAGCCCTGGCGGCCCGGACACGCGGGGCAACTGGCTCTTTTCGGCCCACAAGACGAGGATGAATCCCATGACTGATACCGCCCCCCGCCCCCTGCGCCTGCTGCTGGACACCGCCGACACGGACCAGTGGGAACGCTGGCTGCCCACCGGCATCCTCGGCGGCGTGACCACCAACCCCCTGCTGCTGGAGCGCGCGGGGTTGCCGTGCAACCTCGAGACCCTGGGCGAGCTGGCCGCCAGGGCGACGGCCCTGGGAGCCGGGGAGATCCACGTGCAGACCTGGGGCGAGGACACCGACGCCATGGTGCGGCGGGGCCGGGAGCTGGCCCGGCTGCAATCCTCCGGGCTGCGCGTCCTGGTCAAGGTGCCGGCCACCGAGGCGGGACTGCGGGCCGCCGCCCTGCTGCAGGAGGAGGACTGCGCCCTGACCCTGACCGCGGTGTTCAACCGGGGCCAGGTCATGGCCGCAGCCGCCCTGGGAGCGGCCTACGCGGCGCCCTACCTGGGCCGCATGCTGGATGACGGACGCAACGGCATGGCCGAAATCACAGCCATGCAGGAGATCCTGCGCCGCACCGCCTCAGGTACCCGGCTGCTGACGGCCAGCCTGCGTACGGCCGCCCAGGTAGGCGAACTGGCCGCCCGAGGGGTGGACACCTTCACCGTGGCTCCGCGAATCCTGGCCGAGTTGCTGCACGATGAGCTGACGCTCAAGGCGGCGGCGGACTTCAACCGGGCGGCCGCGGAAATTTGAAAACGATCCTGTAAGATCATCACTGGTCTCCAAACAGGTGGGATGTTCGCGACTCGCCCCTCATACCTGCAAGGAGAAGACCCATGAAATCCAAGCTCACGTTCTTGATCCTCGGGTCCGTCTTGGCCCTGGTCCTCGGCGGGAGCTGGGCCGTCGCTCAGGAAACGGCCACCGTCCAGCTGATCGCCATCGACGACGCCTACATTTCCGTCGCCCATCAGAGCACGAACTACGGCTCATCCATCAACACATACGTGGGTGACAGGCACACCGCCCAGTTCGACAGCACCTGCACCAGCTTCTACCAGTTCGACATGAGCGAGGTCCCTTACAACGCCGAAATCGTCAACGCCGAGTTGTGGCTCTACAAGCATGAGAAGTACGGGGCGTTTCAACAGAACCTGACTGTGGATGCCCACCTGATCACCACCCCCGGCTGGAACGAGAACACCATCACCTACAACGCGCCTCCGGGCTACAGCACCAGCGCCAGCGCCTCGGTGACCGAATGGTTCACGGCCCCTGGGTGGGTGACTTGGAACGTGACGGCCGATGTGGCGGCCATGCGGCCCAGCCAGAACCTTATCGGCTGGAAAATGGAGATGACCCCGGCGGTCCCCTACGTCTGGCTGAACTTCTACTCCAGCGAGCAGGTACCCATGCCGGATTATCGGCCCATGCTGGAAATCACGTACATCTCGGTGGTGGCCAACGAGGCTGCCTCGTGGTCGAAGGTCAAAAGTCTCTACCGGTAGGTGCAAAAGAAACAGGGGCCGCCCCGAAAGGCGGCCCCTTGCCGTTCAGGAACGGGCCAGATACTGCTCGAACAGCTCCGCCAACAGTTCCGGCACCAGAGCCATGCGCTCGGGGGTCTCCACATAGGCGATGCGCAGCTGGGTGCGGCCGGGGTTGGGCCGGCCGGCGGGGGTGCCGTAGAACCCGGCCATGGGCGCGGTCAGCAGGGTCAGGGCGCGGCCGTCCTTCTCCACGCAGCCTTCCCGGGCGCAGAACATGACGAAATCCAGGGCGTTGAAGTTCTCATCCACCAGGTTGCGCACATCGACCACCGAGTAGATGCTCGCATCGGGGCTGGAGACGATGATCCCCGGGATCAGCTCGCGGGTGCGGGCGGTCAGGCTCTGCAGCATGCCGTGGTAGTACTCCCGCTGGGCCGTGAACCAGGTCTGCAATTCGGCGTACGGCACCTCGCCCAGGCCTGCGAATATATGCTGGCCGATGATGTTGCTGCACAGTCCCGCGGTGTTCTCGGCCACGGCGCGCTGATGAAATTCCGGGCTGTCGGTGACCAGAGCCCCGATGCGCAGGCCGCAGGCGTTCCAGACCTTGCTGGCGGTCTCGATGCTGATGCGGCGGCCGGTGATGCCCGGCACCTCCTGTTCGGTCAATCCCCACACGCTCACCGGCTTGTCGCCCCGGTAGTAGAGTTCGCGGTAGGCCTCGTCGCTGATCAGCCACAGGTTGTGCTTCACGCAGAGGCGGCCCAGGGCAGCCATGGTCCGATGGTCGTAGAGCTGGCCGGTGGGATTGTCGTAGGGTATGACGAGCAGCCCGCCGGGTTGCTCGCGCTCGATGACCGCCTCGATCTCCTCCAGGGCGGGCAGGTTGAACCGGCCGTCCTCGCCCAAGTTGCGCGTGATGGAAACGGTAGCCCGTCCCAGGCGTTCGGCGAACGCCTTGTAGTTCGTATAGGCCGCGTCGATCAAGAGCAGCGGACGTTCCTCCAAGCCCGCAGGCCCGCAGCATCCCAGGATGACCAGTTCCATGGCCTGGCTGCCGCCGTCGGTGACCTGGCTCAGCAGACCGGAGGTCTCGAAACCGCTGGCGGCGATGATGTGCAGGAAGGCGGCGTTGGTCTCGGCGAGTCCCACGGTGGGGCTGTACTTCACCACGCCGTCGGCGAAGGGACTGCCCTCGGCGCCCAGGTTGCGCAGGCGCTCCTGCATGGCCGGGTGCATGGGCAACGAGACGTTGCCGATGGCGACGTTGACGGCCTCGACCTCGTCCCCGCGTCCGGCGAACTCGATCTGGGCCATGCGGATCACCGAGGGGGTACGCGAATTGAAGTGGGCGGACATCATGGGCTTGGTCATGGTTCCTGCTCCTTCCGGAGATCACAGGGGCATCTTGTTTCCGGAAACTTCGGCGGTGAATCGGGTTCGCGCAAGGGACCTGAACGGGCCGGCAAAACGAACCGCCCGACCCCACAGGGCCGGGCGGTTCGGGTTTTGCGCAACCGCGCGCCGTGTTACTTGATCAGCAACGGCGCGATCACCACGCTGATGACGGACATCAGCTTGATCAGGATGTTGAGGCTGGGACCGGAGGTGTCCTTGAAAGGATCGCCCACGGTGTCGCCCACCACGGCGGCCTTGTGGGCGTCGCTGCCCTTG
>CAYPVD010000052.1:0-15567 GCA_964414055.1 uncultured Fibrobacteraceae bacterium | reverse complement strand
AAGGTTGCGTTTTAGCGAAATGCGTGCTCGCCCGTGATATCAGCCCCCACGATGAGGGTATGGATGTCGTGGGTGCCCTCGTAGGTCTTCACCGATTCCAGGTTGGCCATGTGGCGGCCGGGTCCGAACTCGTCTGTGATGCCGGCGGCGCCCAGGATGTCCCGCGCCGTGCGTGCGCAGTCCAGGGCCATGGCCACGTTGTTGCGCTTGGCCAGGGAGACCAGGGGCACCTCGTTTATCCCGCGGTCCTTGAGGCGACCAAGCTGGAGGCTGAGGGCCTGGGCCTTGGTGATCTCCGTCAGCATGTCCACGAGCTTGGCCTGGACCAGCTGAAAGGCGCTCAGGGGCATGTTGAATTGCTTGCGCTCACCCGCGAAACGCAGCGCCGTGTCGTAGCAGTCGCAGGCCGCACCAACGGCTCCCCAGGCGATGCCGTACCGGGCTTCGTTCAGGCAGGACAGGGGGGCGCGCAGGCCCCTGGCCAGGGGCAGGCGCGCGGAGTCGGGCAGGCGTACCTCGTCCAGGATCAGCTCCCCGGTGTCGCTGGCCCGCAGGCTCCATTTGCCCTTGACGGGGCCGGCGTTGAAGCCGGGCGTTCCCCGCTCGACCAGGAAGCCCATGACGCCCCGGGGTCCGCGGGCCCAGACGACGGCCACATCGGCCAGGTTGGCATTGGTGATCCACAGCTTGCTGCCGTGCAGGACCCAGTCCTTGCCGTCGGGTTCCGCGCGGGTCTCCATCCCCCCGGGATCGGACCCGTGGTTGGCCTCGGTCAGTCCGAAGCACCCGATCTTGCGGCCGGCGGCCAGTTCCGGCAGCCATCTGCTTTTCTGCTCCTCGGACCCGTAGGTCGCGATGGGCCACATGACGAGACTGCCCTGGACCGAGACGAAGCTGCGCAACCCGCTGTCCCCTCGTTCCAACTCGCGGCAGATCAGGCCGTAGATGGTATGTCCGAGGTCCGGGCATCCGGGGCCCGAGATGGAGGCCCCCAGCAATCCAAGTTCACCCAGACGGGGGATCAGGTCGGTGGGAAAGGTTCCGGCGTGGAAATGATCCCTGACCAGGGGCAGGAATTCCCGTTCGACGAAGGCGCGCACGACGTCGCGTACGCCACGTTCTTCCACCGAGAGGTTCTCGTCCAGCCGGTAGTAGTCTGCTGCGCGGTAGCTTCCCACTTCAGATCTGTTCCACCGAGATCACCTCGGGGATCTTGGCCTTCAGGCGGGCCTCGATACCATGTTTGAGGGTCATCAGGCTCATGGGACAGTTGCCGCAGGCGCCGGTCATGCGCACCAGGACGACGCCGTCGTTGAAATCTATGAACTCGACGTCTCCGCCGTCATTCTGCAGGGCGGGACGGATCTCGTCCAGAACCGCCAGAATCTTTTCCTTCATGAACCAGCCTTCCGGTCAGGTGGTGGAGGTTGTCCTGCAGCACAAACTAAAGCCCCCGGCAGGGTTGTCAACCGCCGGGATAGACATTGTTCGCCTCTTTCGTGTAGCCTATGATGCCACGGTCGGAACCGGCAGGAGATCATCCGCGAACCAAACGAGGACCAGGGTGAACAACCAGGCATCGCTGCAGGAGTTGGAAGGATTGAAGGAACTGGCCCTGGCCGCCGGTGCGGCCATCGCCGCGAAACTGCACACGGTCCATGCCCTGGATCCCAAGGCGGGCACGGAATTCGTGACCGAGACCGACCGCCGCAGCGAGGAACTCGTTCTGGCCGGTCTGGCCCGCATGTTTCCCGGCGAGGCGGTGGTGGCCGAGGAATCCGGCGATCACCCGGGGGAAGGTGACCGCACGTGGTACGTCGACCCCCTGGACGGGACCACGAACTTCGCCCACGGCTATCCCTTCTTCTGCGTTTCCATCGGTGCGCGCGATCCCCTGGGCCTGGTGCTTGCCGCCGTGTGCGCGCCCGCCCTCAACGAGTGCTACCTGGCGGGGCGGGGGCTCGGGGCCCGGCTGCTGCGCCTCGACACGGGCCGGGAGACCGCCCTGCCCGGTCTGCAGCCCGTGGGTATTACCCAGGCGCTGCTGGCCACGGGTTTTCCCTACGTCAGGGACGAGCTGGTGGCCCGCAACACGAACCTGGTCAAGCTCTTCCTGCAGGCGCCTTGCCACGGTGTGCGACGGGCCGGCAGCGCCGCCCTGGACCTGTGCCACGTGGCGGCCGGGAGACTGGACGGCTATTGGGAGTTCCGGTTGCGGCCCTGGGATACGGCGGCGGGGGTCCTCGTGGCGCGGGAATGCGGGGCGGTGGTCACCGAAGCCGGCGGGACAGCCGAAGAGCTGCCCTACGGAAGCATCCTCGCCGCCGTGCCCGGTCTGCACGGGCAGATGAGCAGGATCATCCGGGAGGGGACGGCCTCATGAGGGCGGGCCGGGACCAGGCTTCCGTCCTGCTCCGCCCCATGGTGTGGGGGCCGTTGCTGGTCTTCCTGCTGTTGCCTGTCTGCGCAGCGCTGGCCTCTGCAGGCCCCGGGGGCGGTCCAGGCGGGTCGGGCCCGGCGGGTACCTGGTTGTCCCTCATTCCCCCGCTGCTGGCCATCGGTCTGGCCTTGTGGACACGCCAGGTCATCGTGGCCCTGGTGCTCGGGGTCTGGATCGGGGCGGTTTTGCTGACGGGCAACGCCTTTACGGCCACCCTGCGCCTGGGCGACGGTTACCTGGTCGATGCCCTGGCCGACCGGGACCATGCTTCCATCGTGCTTTTCACCACCATCCTCGGCGGCATGGTGGGCGTGCTTTCGCGCAGCGGGGCCACGGCGGGGATCGTCCACCAGTTGCGTCGCTCCGTGACCGGACGCCGGGGAGGACAGACCGCCGTGGCCGCCATGGGCACGGTCATCTTCTTCGATGACTACGCCAACACGCTGCTGGTCGGCTCCACCATGAGGCCGCTCACGGACAGGTTGCGGATCTCCCGGGAGAAGCTCGCTTGGCTGGTGGACAGCACTGCGGCCCCCATCACCTCGGTGGCGGTGATCTCCACCTGGATCGGTTTCGAGGTGGGGCTCATCCAGGAGGCCATGGCCCAACTTGGAGACGGCGGCACCGCCTACACGTTCTTCCTGCGCACGATTCCCTACAGCTTCTACCCCCTGTTGACGCTGTTCCTGGTCTACCTGGTCAGCCTCTCTGGTCGGGATTTCGGCGCCATGTTCAAGGCCGAGCAGCGTACCGTCGGCACGGGACAGGTGCTGGCGCCGGGGGCCAAGCCGGCCAGCGACCTGGCTGCTGTGTCGGCCGGAACCGGAACGGAGGCGGGAGCGGCGGCGGCCCATCCTCTGCTGGCGGGCATCCCCATCCTGGCTGTGATCGCCACCACCGCCTTGGGCCTGTATTTCGGCGGGCTCTCCGGCGCCCGCGCCGCGGGTCTGGAACATCCCGGACTGCGGACCATCCTCAACCATGCCGACAGTTTCCAGGTGCTGATGTGGGCGTCTGTGACCGGCGCCGTGCTGGCCATACTGGCGGCCGTCGTTTCGCGCCGCCTGACCGTGGGGCAGGCCATGGACGGTTTCGTGGCCGGTTGCCGAGCCATGCTGATCGCCGTGACCATCCTCGTTCTGGCCTGGTCCCTGAGCGCCGTCTGTGCGGAACTGGACACCGCCGGGTTCCTGGTCGCGGCGGCCAACGGCCTGCTCTCGGCGCGGTTGCTGCCGGCGGTGGTCTTCGTTCTGGCCGCGGCCGTGAGCTTCGCCACCGGCACGAGCTGGGGGACAATGGCCATTCTCATGCCCCTGGTCTATCCCCTGGGGGCCAAGCTGCCCGTGGCCGCCGGCTACGAGCCCGCGGTGGCCACCGTCGTTCACCTGGCTGCCGTGCGTGCGGTCATGGCCGGGGCCGTGTTCGGCGACCATTGCTCGCCCATCTCCGACACGACCATCATGTCCTCCCTGGCCTCGGGTTCCGATCACGTGGATCATGTCCGCACCCAGTTGCCCTACGCCCTGGTGGTGGCCGCCGTGGCCGTGGTCTGCGGCTACCTGCCCGCCGGTTTCGGACTCTCCCCGTGGATTTCCCTGGCGGTGGGGGCGGGTGTCCTGGCGCTGGTCATCGCGTTGATCGGCCGGCGGCCGCAGCCCGGGCAGGCGGAGATCCCATGAACGGTTGCCTCACCCTGACCACCGATTTCGGATTGCGCGATCCCTGGGTGGCCGAGGTCAAGGGAGCGGTCATGTCGGTGTGGGACCGGTATCCGGGGTTCGACGGGCGGATTTTCGACATGGGACACGAGTTGCCTCCGGGGGATGTCCCGGCGGCCGGCTGGTTCCTGCGACGCGCCGTCTCCTGCTGGCCGACGGGGACGGTTCACGTGGTGGTGGTCGATCCCGGGGTGGGCACCGAACGCCCCGCGGTGGCGTGCACCACGGGAGGTTCCGCCTTCGTGGGGCCCGGCAACGGCCTCCTTTCCTTTCTGGCCGGGCGCGATGATCTGGAGGTCGTCGTGCTGGACAAGTCCCTTTACATGGGATCGACGGGGAACAGGCACGTTTCGTGCACCTTCCACGGGCGGGATGTCTTTGCGCCGGTGGCGGCCCATCTGGCCGCCGGGGTGCCCCTGCGGCAGGTCGGGACCCCTGTGGGCCCCGGGGCGCTGGGTGCTATTCCCGGTGCCGCATCCCCGGGAGAAACCGTGCGGATCGTCTGGATCGACCGGTTCGGCAACGCCGTGACCGATCTGTCCCGCGACCAGGGGCTGGCCAGGAGAGTCGAGTCCGTGGGCCGTGTCCTGGTGGGAGGCAGGAGCATCCGCGGGCCCGAGCAGGCCTACGGCCTGGCCCCTCCGGGAGTGCCGTTCTGGTACTGGGGTAGCGGCGATACCCTGGAGATCGCCATGCGTGACCGGAGTGCGGCGGAATTTCTCGGTCTCGAGGTGGGGCTGGTCATGGAGGTCCCCGAGGCCTAGATTAATTCCGGCCCCGATGTAAAGGATCGTTTGCGCTGTTGCCGGCTTTGCCGGGCAGGATGTTCATCCCGGGAGTTGTTCATGGTCGGATCAGAATTCCTCCGTCGTCTGCATGGTCTCGTCGTTCTCGCTTCCGTCCTGGTCCTGGCCGGACTGCTGACCGGGTGCGGCGGCCCCAGGATCGAGCTGCACTATCCCGACGAAGCCCTCGACTTCAGCCAGGGAACCACCCACATCCCGACCCTGTTCATCGACAAGGTGACGGATATGCGACCGGTGGAACAGAGAATGGGGCAGGGGCATTTCTTCGCCATCACCTATCCCAAGGACAGCGCCTGGATTCGCCCGGTGACGGAGATCTACGGCGAGGCCCTGGCCCAGGATCTGGATCAGACCCAGCTGGTCGAACTGGTCCCGTTCCCCGGGCAGGCGGAGTTCACCCTGTCGGTGGATCTTCTTTCCCTGGGTTCCCGGATGACTCGCAGCCCGAGCAGCTTAGTGCTGACCTCGATGGTGGGCGTGGGGCTGGGCCTGGCCCTCGGGGACGACGCCGCGGGCCGGACCAAGCGCGCCGTTTTGTTCAGCGCCCTGGCCACCGCCGCGATTCCCATGCCGACGCAACACCACGCCGAGACCGAGGTGCGGATGGTCCTGCGGGATGCGACCGGGGACATCGTCTGGCAGGAGTCGTGTTACGGTGAGTACGAGGGCCGGAAATCCCTGGCGCCCACGGCGCGGGAGGACCAGGAACTCGTGGACCGGTTCCTGTCGCGCGCCATCAAGCGGGCCAACGGTTGCCTGCTGGGGCAGTTGCGCCAGGCCTTGTTGAAGTACGAGGTCGAACACACGCCCCCTGAAGGTCGGGGGTAACTACAGCAGGTCCGCCGCCAGGCTGGCCAGTTCGCTGCGCTCGCTGCGGTCCAGGGTGATGTGGCCGTGGATGGCCTGGCCCTTGAAACGTTCCGCCACGTAGACCAGACCGTTGGACGAGGCGTCCAGGTAGGGGTTGTCGATCTGGTAGGCGTCCCCGGTCAGGACCACCTTGGCGCCGTCCCCGGCGCGGCTGACCACGGTCTTGACCTCGTGAGGGGTGAGGTTCTGGGCCTCGTCGATGATGATGAACAGGTGCGGCAGGCTGCGTCCCCGGATGTAGGTGACCGCCTCGACCTCCACCACCCCCGTATCGAACAGGTACTGCACCTTGTCGAAGCTCTGCTCCAGCTTCGGGTCCACCAGGAACTGGAGGTTGTCCGAGACCGGCTCCATCCAGCTGCTCAGTTTCTCCTCCTTGGTGCCCGGCAGGTACCCGATGTCCTTGCCCAGGGGCATGATGGGGCGGGAGACCATGATGCGCCGGTACTTCTTCTCCTCGGCCACGAGCTGCAGCCCCACCGCCAGCGCAAGCAGGGTCTTGCCCGTGCCGGCCTGGCCCAGCATGGTGACAAGCTGGATGTCATCGCGCAGCAGCAGTTCCAGGGCGAACTGCTGCTGGAGGTTGCGGGCGCTCAGGCCCCACGGATGGCTGTCGCCGTACAACAGGGGTTCGATGTTGCCGGTGGTCGCGTTGTAGATGCCCCGGGCCGTGTGCTTGGGGTTGGAAGCGGCCCGCAGCAGGATTCCCTCGTTGGGGCGCAGCTCCCCCGTGGGTTTGAGGGACGTGCCGCCGTAGAAGGCGTCGATGTCCTCGTCCGGAACGTCGTATTCGCTCCAGCCCTTGTACAGTTCGTCGAAGTTGATCTTGGTGTTCAGGAAGTCCTCGGCCTTGACGCCCAGGGCGTCGGCCTTGACCCGGGCATTGATGTCCTTGGTCACGAAGGTGATGTCCGCACCGCCATCGGCCAGGGCGCAGGCGGCGGCCAGGATACGGTTGTCCGGGACCGAGCGGTCCATGCCCTCGGGCAGGAATTTCAGGAAGCTGCGCACCAGGATGAACAGCTTGCCCCCGCGCGGCAGGTCCACCCCCTGGCTCAGGGGACGGCCGTCGCGCAGTCCGTCGATGGTGCGGATCACCCGGCGGGCGTTGCGTCCCTTCTCGTCGTTGCCCCGCTTGAAGCGGTCCAGTTCTTCCAGGACGTCGACGGTGAGCACCACGTTGTGCTCGGCGAACGCCGCCAGGCTGTCCGCGTCGTGGAGCAGGACGTTGGTGTCCAGCAGGAATGTGCGGCCGGTGGGCGCGGGCAGGGCCGGTGAGGATGAATCGGAAGCCGGGGCGGATGTGGTCATGGTTTCCTCCCTGAAAGCAACGGATAGGACGTCCAGGATGGCACAGGGGATCCTTCCCCGGACATTCTACGTCAGATCATCGGTCTTGTCGCCCCATGTCTGAAGCGGTAACTTGTGCGGCAAACCTCGAGCGAAGGACTGGTTTCATGGGTTTGCCCACACGGAAGCTCTTCTCCACGCTGCTGGTGCTGGTCGCCGGGTTGTCCGGCGCCATGCCGGCCGCCTCCGGATCTCCGCCCCGTTGGCCCCTGGATCTGCCCACGCGCTACCTGACCAGTGGTTTCATGGAATACCGGCCGGGTCGGTACCATGCCGGGCTGGACCTGAAGACCCGGGGCCGGACCGGCTTTGCCGTCCACGCCGCCGAGGACGGCAGCATCGTGCGCGTCCGGGCCACGGCCCGGGCCTACGGTCGTGCGGTCTATCTGCAGACCCCCGGCGGCAAGACCTATGTCTACGCCCACCTCTCGCGTTTCAACGACAGCCTGCGGGCCGAGATCGCCAAGGCCAGGCGGAAATCCGGCAAGTACCGGACCGAACTCTACTTCAAACCGGGCCGCTTGACCGTTCGCCGCGGGGAAGTCCTGGGCCTGACCGGACAGAGCGGTACCGCCGGGCCTCATTTGCACTTCGAGGTGCGCGACGGCGCCCAGCATCCCCTGAATCCCCTGGGACAGGGGTTTGCCGTGCCCGATACCTTCCCTCCGGTGATCTACGCCGTCCACGCCGTGCCCATGGTTCCGGAGGCGGAAGCGGGGGGATGCCGGGCCGTCATGGCGTGCGGCCATTCCGGTACCGGGGCTCTTCCGGACACCCTTGCGCCGCTTGTCATCAGCGGTCCCGTGGCGTTTTCCGCGCGCGTGGTGGATTACAGCGATATCCGTGGTTATCGGCTGGAACCGGAACGGATCACCGTCACCCTGGACGGCAAGGAGGTCTACCGGGCCGTCAACACCTACTTCGCCTTCGACCAGGGCAGCCGGCAGAGACTGGAATGGTTCGGCGGATTCTCCCGTCCTGAGCGCTGGCTGTTCCGCCGCCGGGCCGTCGATGTGCCGGGCCGGGAAGGGGACCGGTGGCCGTTGGGTACCGGGGGACAGGGTCTGCCCGCCGGCCCCCACGAGCTTGTGATCGAGGCCGTGGATCATGCCGGAGGGCGGGATGTGGTGGTGTTGCCCCTGCTCGTGGGTTCGGGTGTGCAGGCCGGAGGTTGGAGGCCCGATTCCCTACGGACGCCGCCGGGCATCGATCCGGCCTGGGTCCGCGGGTGTCGGCTCAACCCGTTCTTCGGTCCAGGTTGTCCGCCCGATGACTGGACGGAGACGGTGCTGGATCCCCGCGAGGGTGATCCGGTTCTCCAGCCGGTGGTCCTGTTGAGCCGGCCCGTGGATCTGCCGGATTCGCTGCTGGCCAGGGCCCGCGCCCAGTGCCTGGAGCCGATCGCCATGGCGGGGGCTTTCCTGGCGACTGACTGGCCCATCGAGTCCTCCGTGCCGGTGGTTTTTCCCGCAGGCGGTGAAGACGGCCTGCTGCCGGCCTTGGAGCGTGTCCCGGCCCGGGTCTACCGCTGGGACGGGGAGAACTGGTCCGGTGCCTATCCCCTCGTCGTGGAGGGGGGACGACAGGGGTTCAAGCTGGGTCGTCCCGGCCTGTATGCGGTGTTCCTGGACCGCAAGCCGCCGGTGCTGAGCGTGCCCGGCGCCGAGGCCGGGGTGCTGACCCTCGGAACCGGCCCGCGATACAGGATTCCCGGCGTGACTCCGCCGCGCTGGGAGGTCTTTCCCGTGGCCGTGGTCGAGGATGGCGCCGGGGTGGACCCTTCCTCGGTGACCGCGACCCTGGACGGAAAGGTCCTGATTCCCGAGCCGGACCTGCCGCGCAGCAGGCTGCTGGTGGAATTGCCGACGGATGTGCCGCCCGGCACCCACTTCCTGACCCTTGCGGTGGCCGACAAGTGCGGCAACCGCGCTGAATTGACAGTCACCTTGAAATGCCTCGATGCCGAGTCGGGCGGGGAGAAATGATGAGAATCAGGCGTATCGTTTCGCTCACCCTGTTGTTCGCCATCTGCGGGATGTTCATCAGCAGCATCGTGCTCTACATCATGCCCCAGGGGAGGATCGCCTACTGGGCCGGCTGGAAACTCTGGGGCCTGGACAAGACCCAATGGGCCGACCTGCATACCAACATGGGTCTGCTCATGGTCCTGGCTGGCGCTCTGCACATCTACTACAACTGGGGTCCCATCAAGGTCTACCTGAAGGATCGCGCCCGGAAGCTGCGGGTATTCACTCCCGAGTTCAATTTCTCGCTGTTGCTGACCGCCGTGTTCATCGCCGGAACCCTGGACGCCTGGCCGCCCCTGGTCTGGATCCAGAAAGGGGAGGACCGGATCAAGGATGCCGCGGCAGCGCGGTTGGGAGAGCCTCCGTACGGGCACGCGGAGCAGTCCCCGTTGCAGGATTTCCTGCACAACGTGGGCCTGGAACCGGATGCGGCGCTGGCGAACCTGGCCGCCGAGGGTGTCCAGGTGGAGGACCCGGGGGTGACCATCGGGGATCTGGCCGCCGCCAGCTGCCGATCGCCGCGGGATCTGTACCTGATCATGAAGGGTCCCGGAGGGGACGAGCCGACGGGGCCCCTTCCTTTGCCGCAGTCCTTGCCCATGGGGAGCGGCCGCATGACCCTGGAGGAATTCTGTTCCCGTTACGGCCGAGATGCCGGGCAGGCCGTGGAGGTGCTGGAGGCGGCCGGCTGGCAGGCGAGGCCCGGCGATACCCTGTGGGACATATCCGAGGCCAACGGCCGCAAGACCTGGGACCTGGTGGATGTGCTGCGCGCCGGCATGGACTGAGCCGGCGATGGCGGTTGTGCCCGCGGCTCGGTCCTGTTATCCTGTCCCGTCAACACATAGCGACAAGTCACAACCAGCATCCGGGCCCGGCCGACCATGTCCCTGAAAACTCTGCCCGACAAGTTCGTGCACCTGCACAACCACTCGCACTATTCCCTGCTGGACGGGGCCATGAAGTGCGGGGATATGGCCCAGCGGGCCGCCGACGACGGGCAACCGGCGTTGGCGCTGACCGACCACGGCAACATGTTCGGCGCCGTCGACTTCTACCTGCAGTGCACAAAGCGGGGCGTCCGGCCCATCCTGGGCATGGAAGCCTATGTCACCCGGGACAGGCACGATCGCAACCCCGACAAGATCCGCAACCGCAGCTTTCACATGGTGCTGCTGGCCCGCAACGCCGTCGGGTACCACAACCTGATGCAGCTGTCGTCCCTGGGTTTCCTGGAGGGTTTCTACTACCGCCCGCGCATCGACCGCGAGCTGCTGGCCCGGTACGGCGAGGGCCTGATCGGCCTGAGCGCCTGCATGAGCGGCGAGCCCAACTGGCATCTGCGCCAGGGCAATGTCCAGGCGGCCATCGAGGCGGCCGCCGCCTACCGCGATATCCTCGGCCGCGACCACTACTTCCTGGAGATCCAGAACCACGGCATCGAGGAGGAAGCCCGCATCAGGCAGCTGATGCCCCAGGTGGCGGCGGAAACGGGGGTCGGCATCATCGCCACCAACGACTGTCACTTCCTGGAGCGATCCCACCACGAGGCCCATGACATCCTGCTGGCCATCCAGACCGGTAAGACCCTGGACGAGCCGGGGCGCTGGCGCAGCGCCACCCCGGAGATCTACTTCAAATCCACCCGGGAGATGCTCCAGCTGTTCCAGGACTGGCCCGCGGCGGTGGAGAACACCCTGCGCGTGGCCGACATGGTGGATTTCGAGCTGGAGCTGGGCAAGCTGCTGCTGCCGGCGTTTCCCATCCCCGAGGAGTTCACCGGCCCGGACGATTACCTGGAACACCTGGCCCGGGCGGGGCTCCGGCGGCGCTATGGCACCGTGACCGAGGAACTGACCGAGCGCCTGGAATACGAGCTGGGGATCATCAGGACCACCGGTTATGCCGGCTACTTCCTCATCGTGTGGGATTTCATCGACGCCGCCCGGCGCATGGACATCCCCGTGGGCCCCGGACGGGGCTCGGCGGCCGGCAGCCTGGTTTGCTACTGCATCGGCATCACGGACATCGATCCCATCCGGCACAAGCTGATCTTCGAGCGGTTCCTGAATCCCCAGCGCGTCTCCATGCCCGACATCGACGTGGACTTCTGCTTCGAGAAGCGCGGCGAGGTCATCGAGTACGTGGCGCGGAAATACGGCCGCGAGAACGTGTCCCAGATCATCACCTTCGGCACCATGGCCGCCCGGGCGGTGATCAAGGACGTGGCGCGGGTGCTGGACTTCAGCTTCAGCGAGAGCGATCGGATCAGCAAGCTTGTGCCGGACGAGGTGGGCATCACCCTGCGCAAGGCTCTGGACGAGGCGCCGGGGTTGAAGGAGGTGGGCCGCGAATCCGAACTGCATGCCAAGCTCCTGCGCAACGCCCTGGTGCTGGAGGGTCTGAACCGCAACACGGGAATCCACGCGGCAGGCGTGCTCATCACGCCCAGCCCCCTGATGGAACACGCCCCCCTGTACAAGTCGAGCAAGGGCGACATCACCGTCCAGTTCGACATGAAGATGAGCGAGGCCCTGGGGCTGCTGAAGATGGATTTCCTGGGGCTGCGCACCCTGACGGTCATCGACAAGGCCCTGCGCTTGGTGGCCGAGAGCACGGGCCAGCGCCTGAGCGCCGAGCAGATCCCCACCGACGACCCGGAGACCTTCAAGTTGTTGCAGGAGGGGCGCACGGTCGGGATCTTCCAGCTCGAGAGCAGCGGCATGCAGGAACTGGTGCGCAAGATGGCGCCCACCTGCTGGGACGACATCACGGCCATCTGCGCCCTGTACCGGCCCGGCCCCCTGGGCGCGGACATGGACAAGGTCTACGTCGAGCGCAAGCACGGGCGCCAGCAGGTGGAGTACAAGCACCCGGTTCTCGAACCCATCCTGGAGGATACCTATGGGGTGATCCTCTACCAGGAACAGGTCATGCAGATCGCCTCGGCCATGGGCGGGTTCACCATGGCCGAGGCCGACACCCTGCGCAAGGCCATGGGCAAGAAGAACCAGGAGATGATGGCCGAGCTGAAGGTCAAGTTCCTCGACGGCGCCCGCGAGAAGGGTTTCGACGAACAGCTGGCGCGCGAAGTCTACACGGAGATGGAATTCTTCGCCCAGTACGGCTTCAACAAGAGCCACAGCGCCTCCTACGCCCTGCTGTCCCTGCAGACCGCCTGGCTCAAGGCCCATTACCCGGCGGAGTTCATGGCCGCGACCATGACCTCGGAGATGCGCAAGGCCGAGCGGGTGACCCAGCTCATCGACGAGGCCAAGGCCCTGGGCCTGAAGATCTGCCCCCCCGACATCAACCGGCCGCGGGCCGAGTTCACCGTGCGCGACGGCGACGTGGTGTTCGGACTGGGGGCCATCAAGGGGGTCGGATCGGCCGCCATCGAGGCCATCGGCCAGGCCCACGCCGAGCTGGGGCGGGATTTCACGGATCTCTTCGACCTGGTCGAGCACGTGGACCTGCAGAAGGTCAACCGCAAGGTCCTGGAGGGGATGATCAACGCCGGGGCCATGGATGCCTTTCCCGGCCACCGCCGGCAACTGCTGAAGAACCTGGACCGGGCCCTGGGGTACGGCCAGAAGGTGTCCCGGGACCGCGCAGGGGGCCAGGCCTCCCTGTTCGGCGGCGGGGCGGCCGCCGTGGCCCTCAAACCCACCCTGCTGGAGGCGGAACCCTTCGACCCGCTGGTGCAGCTGAGCCTGGAGCGGAAGGCGGTGGGGTTCTTCCTCTCCGGCCATCCCTTCCAGGAATACCGGGAGCTGCTGGCTTCCCTGCCCACCCAGACCACCACCGGCGCTCATCAGCGGGGCGAGGGCGCCTGGGTCGAACTCGTGGGTGTGATCACCTCCCATACCAAGCACCGGGACCGCAACAAGCGGTTGTACGCCCGGGCGCATTTCGAGGATCAGGCAGGCGTCATCGGGCTGGTGGTCTACTCCCGGCTCTACCAGGAAGCCAGGAACCTGGTGGAGAGCGACTCCATCCTGGTGGTCGGCGGGCGAATCCAGGTCCGGGGCGACGGCATCCGGGAGATCGTCGCCGACAGGATCACCCGCATCGACGAGGTGCTGGGCTGCTGGGTACAGGAATGCTTCCTGGATCTCGACCTGGATCTTGCCGGTTCCGAGGGTGTGGCCGAACTGGGCCGGATATTCGACGAGTTCCGCGAGCCGCTGCCCCTGCGCTCCCTGGTGGTCGGCAGCGAGGAGGAGAATGCGGTCCCCGTGGGCGAGAACGGCGGCGATTCCCGTTCCGATGATGAGACCGCGGATCTCGGGGACATCCCCGAGGAGTCCATGCCCGTCTTCGCCCGACCCGTGCCTCTGACGGTGAAGGTCCGGCGGGACGGGCGCACGTGGCTGCTCAGGTCCGGGGCCAGGAGTCTGACCCTGACCCTGGATTGCCTGCGCCGCCTGCGCCGCTTGCCGGGGGTGGGATCCATCAAGATGAGGGCCGTCCTGCCGGCGGCCCCCGAGCGCAAGCGCAGGTTCTCCGGCCGGGCTTGACATGGCTCCGGCAGCGTGCCTAACTCTTGGTTTCCCGGTGGCGCCTATCCACCGCGGATGACGTGTCACGGCAAGGCCGGTCTGCAACAGCGAGGTCACCCATGGACTGGAAGAAAAAAGGCGTGTGGTTGGATTTCGAGATGCCCCTGGTCGAGCTCGAGGAACAGATCCACACTCTCCAGGAATCAGCCTCGGTGCGGGGTCTGGATGTGGCCGAGGAGGTCGAGCGTCTGCGGGAGAAGGCCCGCAAGATGGGGCAGGAGATCTTCTCCAGGTTGGAGCCGTGGCAACGTGTCCAGCTCGCGCGGCACCCCCGGCGGCCCACCACCCTGGACTATATCCAGCACATGTGCAGCGAGTTCACCGAACTGCACGGCGACAGGATGTTCCGCGACGACGCAGCCATCGTGGGCGGAGTGGCCGTTCTGGGCGAGCACCCGGTAATGATCATCGGGCACCAGAAGGGCCGGGACACCAAGAGCAACATCCGGCGCAATTTCGGCATGGCCCATCCCGAGGGCTACCGCAAGGCCTTACGCCTGATGGAGATGGCCGCCCGTTTCCAGCGCCCGGTCATCACCCTGATCGACACGCCGGGGGCCTATCCCGGGGTGGGAGCCGAGGAACGGGGGCAGGCCGAGGCCATCGCCCGCAACCTGCGCGAGATGGCAGCCCTCCCGGTGCCCATCATCTGCGTGGTCACAGGCGAGGGCGGCAGCGGCGGCGCCCTCGCCCTGGGTGTGGGGGATCGTATCCTCATGCTGGAAAACAGCATCTACTCCGTGATCAGCCCCGAGGGCTGTGCGGCCATCCTGTGGCGGGACCCGGCCAAGAGCAAGGAAGCGGCCAAGAACATGAAGCTGACGGCCGAGGACGCCCTGCGTCTGAAGGTCATCGACGGCATCGTGCCCGAGCCCGTCGGCGGTGCCCATCGCGACCATAAGGCCATGGCCCTGCAGATCCGCGTGACCGTGCTGGAGCACCTGGCGAAACTCGATAACTTGAATGCCGACGAACTGCGTGATCAGCGCCTGCAGAAGTTCCTGGACATGGGGATCTACGAGGAATCCGGGCGGAAGAAGTAGGGTCTGATGGCGGAGGCGACCGCCCAAGGGCTCGATTTCCCAGGCACGGCATTTATGTGGTTGACCGGGACAGGGGATTTTTGTATAATACCAATTGCCAACCTTTCCGACAATCCGCTAAATCCGCCCGGCCGGCCCCGGCCATGAGGTAAGAGGGCCCGGTTTTTTTCTTTGCCTGGCAGCGAATGCGCTGTTTCCAGGCCCGAGGCGGCATACTAAGATGAGCCTGTTCACGCGCTGAGAAATACGTCCTCAAGGAGAATTCTCGCATGCTAGATCCCAAGCTTTTGGAAATCCTGGCCTGCCCCGCCTGTCGCGGCCCCGTGGTTCCCTCCCCGGATCATCAGTGGTTGTTCTGCAGCTCCTGCGCGCTGAAATACCGCGTCCAGGATGACATCCCCATCATGCTCATCGAGGAAGCGGAGAAATGGGATCCGAGCGATCCAGCGTCCACCAGCCAGACAGAAGCGGGGGAGCGGGACTGATGTGTCTATTCACTCATTTCGCCGTGGGAGCCCTGGCGGGGGGACTGTGCGGGCAGCCGGTGATCGGTGCCGTGGCGGGAATCGCTTCCCATGCCCTGCTGGACATGATTCCCCATTATGACCACCCCGATTGGCGGGTGGAACTGCTGGGGGGCGCGGGGGCCCTGGTCCTGTTGCTGCTGCTGCCCTTCGGGAACCTGGCCGCCGTCCTGGGCGGATTGGGGGGGATGCTGCCCGATTTGGAGAACCTGTTCCAGAAGCTGGGC
>CAYPVD010000051.1:0-15596 GCA_964414055.1 uncultured Fibrobacteraceae bacterium | reverse complement strand
TCCAGGCCAGCGGTTGGTCGTAGGCGGGTGGCAGGGGGGTGGCCGCCAGGCCGACGAGGATTCCGGCGGCGGTGGTGCCGGCTCCGTATCCGAGGATGTTCACCATCAGGTCCAGCCCGGGGCGTGATTTCCAGCGGGCGGCCGGGTGGGAATACAGCCAGGAGAGAGCCACGCAGCCGCCGGTCAGGGTGCCGAAGGCGGCCGATACCGTCACCGCTCCCAGCACGGCCCCGGCGAGCATCCAGCCGACAGCCGCCCTGCCCAGCCAGGGCGGAGGGGGTGGAGGGTGGGACAGGTAGGCCACCGGACCGGTGTCCCGGTCGTAGAAGCTGTTGAAGGCCAATGTGCCCCCGTTGAGCAGGACCACCCAGGACAGCCAGGCTGCGGCCAGGATCAGGCCGTGATGTCCGTACGGGCCGTCGGGACCTGCGGCCAAGACCACTCCGACGGCCAGCTGGGCCGTCAGGATGGGCCACTGGGCCGGGCGCATCAACGCCCAGGCGGCCTGCAGTTCGGTGCGCCGGCTCATGAACCCTGGGCGGTACGGATCCGGCCCCGCCCGGAAGCGGGGATGATCTCCTCCATCTGCGCCGAGATCCAGGTCAGGTCGATGCCCGCATCCAGGCACATGCTGCGCATGCCGGTCAGGGGGGTAAGCAAGGCCGGGTATTCCGGGGTCGAACGCAGGGCCTTGACCAGGCGGTCACGGCAGGCCGAGGCGATGATCAGGTCGGGTTGCTCCCTGCGGGCCAGGGCGAAGGCGATGTGGCTGCGGAAGGCTACCAGGGCCTCGACTCCGTGTTCCAGGCACAGGTGGGCGACGTCGCCCAGGGGGCACCGGCAGCAATCGAGGCATTCGAACAGGGATTCCTGCACGGGAGCGCGGCAACCGGTCTTCTTGACGCAGCGGGGCATGATCAGCAGCACCCTGCGGGGCGGATGCTTCCGCAGATGGATCCTGACCCGGCGGTTCTGGTCCTCGACGAGGCGGTCGATGAAGCGGTTTTCCGCCGCCGGCCACGGTCTCAGCAGCAGGCGTACGACGGCCACCAGGTGCACGAAGCCGCGCCGCTGCCAGGGGGAGGTGAAGGTCGTGGTTTCGGTGCCGTCAGCCATGCCTCATCCCGTCGTTGTTCCGGGCCAACCACTGGTTCCTGACGGCGAAGGCGAGCACGCCGAAGCTCACCGCGACGTTCAATGATTTCTTGATGCCCGCCATGGGGATCTCGACGACCTGGTCGGCCAAGGCGAGAATCCCGGGCTGGACCCCCCGGACCTCGTGTCCCACCACGAAGCAACAGGGAAACTCGAAGGAATGATGCCGCCAGTCGCAGGCGTCAGGCGTCTGTTCCAGCACCACCAGGGACCGGCCCGCGTCCTTGACCGCCTGTGCGGCCGCCAGGGGATCCTGGAAATAGTCCCAGGGCACCGACTCGGTGGCGCCCAGGGCCGTCTTTTCCAGGTCCGGGCGCGGTGGGGTGCAGGTCATGCCCGTCAGATACATCCCGGCCAGGCCCGCCGCGTCGGCTGAGCGGAACATGGATCCCACGTTCCAGGCGCTGCGGATGTTGTCCAGCAGGGCGTAGACGGGCATCCGCTCCACCAGGGGCCTGCTCTCCGTGGCCGGGGATCTTCCCGCATCGTTTCCGGTTCGGTTCATACGGGCATACTGGTGCCAAAAATCCCTCTGCGCAACCATGATCAGGGTAAACCGGGCGGCGATCCTGACGATAACCGGGGGGAACATGTGATCCATTGCCGCAACGAACGGACCAGCAGTACATGAAACGCAAGACCGTCACCCTGTGCATGATCGCCAGGGACGAAGAAGCCAACATCGGCGGGGCCATCAAGTCGGTGCTGGCGCTGGTGGATGAAATCATCGTGGCCGATACCGGTTCCAGCGACAACACGGCCATCATCGCCGAGGGCTACGGGGCCCGTGTCATCGACGTGCCCTGGGAGGATGATTTCGCCTCGGCGCGCAACCGCACCCTGGACATGGCCAGCGGGGACTGGGTCCTGGTCCTGGACGCCGACGAGTTCCTGCAGTCCATCCGTCCGGTGGAATTCCAGCGTTTGCTGCACGACCCCGGTGCGGCGGCCTACCGCGTCCGGGTCACCGACGGGACAGGCAGTCTCCTCGGCGGGGCGGGTTGCCGCGTGCGCCTGTTCCGCAACCATCCCCTGCTGCGCTTCACGTATCCGGTGCGGGAGAACCTGGAGATCGGGCTGGGCGCCTACGGCCGGGCCACCGGGCACAGGGTGCTGGATTCGAACCTCGTGGTGGTCAACGAGGGCGACACTCCGCACCGGCTTCTGGCCGCCCGCGAGCGGGACCAGCGCATCCTGCGGCTGGTCCGGGAGACCGATCCCAACGAACCGTACTTCGCCTACCTGGCCGGTTGCAACGGGCTGAACCTCCTGGACGACGACGTCCTGCCCACGGCGGGGGTGAGGAAGGCCCTGGCGGATCTGGGCCAGGCCTGGCAACTGGCCCGCAAGGGGCAGGACAGGCCGGCGACGGCTCCGGCCTGGCTGCCGGACCTGGGGTGCAAGCTCCTGGGGGCGCACCTGGCGGTGGGGAACACCGGGGCCGCGCGGAGCCTGGGGGCGGACCTGCTGGACCTGTACCCGCACCATTGCGGGGTCATCCTGCAGGCCGTGGCGGCGGATCTGGCCCGGCTGGCTGCCATCAGCGGGGCCAGGGGCAGCCTGGAATTCCGTCAGGCAAGCGCCCGCATCGAGAGCTGGCTGGACCGCATCGACGAGCTGACTCCGCAGCCGGACACCGGGGACCGGGAGAGTCGTCGCCGCACCCTGTATCCCCTGCGCTACAGGGGCGAGCTGGCCCTCCTGGAGGGCAAGGTGAGCGAGGCGGTGGTCATGTTCGAGCAGGCCCTCGACCTGGATCCCGCCTACTCCTTCGCCTGGCTGGGCATGGCCGAATGCTGCCGCTACGCGGGGGATCGCAAGCGGGCCCTCAAGCATTACCTGCACACCGTGGCCCAGTGTCCCGACAACCACCGGGCCTGGCTGTGGGGCAGCCGCCTGATGCAGGAGATGGACTGTCCCGGCAACGCCCTGACCTGGTGGAACCGGTTCTGCCTGCAGTTCCCGGAACATCCGGCCGCCGGTGCGGACCATTTGCCGAATTTGCTTGAATCGACCCCTGCTTGATGGGTAACTTCCGGATGATCCGGCGGATTGGTTATTCGCTCTTGCGGCGCGGGCCCCGTCGTCTCGACGGCGGGCCATGTCGCAATCCTGACAGCCGTGAATCCCGTGACGAGTGAAAGGGAGATTGAGCATGAAAGGTTCGAAAGTCGTTCTGGTGATCGGAACCGGGACCATCGGGGAACCTCTGATCGGGTTGCTTTGCAACTTCAAGGCCCAGCTGGGAATCGACGAGGTCCTGTTCCACAAGCGGACCCCTCTGCTGACGGACCGCAGCAAGGTGACCGACCTTCTGAGCCGCGGCGCGCGCCTGGTCACGGACAAGGAACGCGTCAAGGGATTCGAGGATATGGGCCTGAGGGTGGATACCGTCACTGAAGAGGCCATGGCGGCGGCCAAGGTCGTGGTGGACTGCACACCTTCGGGCAACAAGATGAAGGATCAGTGGTACACCAAGTACGAGGGCAACACCGATCTGTTCATCGCCCAGGGCAGCGAGTTCGGCTTCGGGAAACCGTACGCCCGCGGCATCAACGACGAGGTGCTGGAGGTCGGCAAGGACAAGTACCTGCAGGTTGTCAGTTGCAACACCCACAACCTGTCGGTGCTGATCAACCTGTTCGGCCTGGGGAAGGAAGGACCGGACAACCTGGTGGAGGGACGGTTCGTCTGCATGCGCCGTTCCAACGACATCAGCCAGGACGACAAGTTCATGCCCAGTCCCCAGGTGGGGGGCCACAAGGACACTCGTTTCGGCACCCACCACGCCCGCGACGCCTGGCACCTGTACCAGACCAAGGGCGAGCAGTACGACCTGAACCTGTTCAGCTCGGCCCTGAAGGTCAACACCCAGCTGATGCACGTCATCCACTACAACATGAAGGTCAGGAAACCCGTCACCAAGGAAGAGCTTGTGCAGAGGGTGGTGGACAACGACCGGGTGGCCGTCACCCACAAGACCACGGCCAACAGCATCTTCTCCTTCGGCCGCGACCACGGTTTCTGCGGACGGATCCTCAACCAGTCGGTGATTCCCACCGACACCGTGCACGTCAGCGAGGACGGCTGCAACATCAGCGGTTTCTGCTTCACGCCCCAGGACGGCAACAGCCTGCTGAGCTCGGTGGCCGCCACCGTCTGGGGGCTGTACCCGGAGACCTACGACAAGATCGTCCAGTGCCTGCGCCCCTACTTTTTCCAGGAAGTCTGACCGGGCGCCGGGCTCTCAGGTCCCTGTGGGCATTTCCTCGATGCGGGCCGCCAGTTCGGCGGCCCGTTGCCGTCCATAGAAGTCGGGATCGGCGTCGGACAGGCTGAGCCGGAGCCGATCCAGCAGGCGTTCCGCGGCGGCGCGGTCGCCCAGTTCGATGCCGCACTGGGTGGCCAGGATCAGGCTGTTGATCAGGCGGGGATTCACGTCCAGCATCTGCTTCAGTTCGGCCAGGGCCTCGTCGGGCCGGCCGGCGTCGTGCAGGGCCAGGGCCAGGCGGTAGCGGTTGAACCACTGGTAGTAGAAGGGCCATGTCTGCCGGATCATGTCCAGGTTTTCCCGCCATTTCAGGACACGAACCTCGGGCGAGGCCGTATAGTCGGCGACGATGGCGTCGAAGCGACCGGCGGTGTTGGCGATCTCCTTCAGTCGCCGGGGGCTGGCGGCGTAGGCGGGGTTGCTGCGCCAGACCGCGAGACATGAGTCCATGACGGCATGTCCGGCGGCAGGATCGCCGGTGGCCGCCAGCCGGATGCCGCGGTAGAAGCACGTGGTGTGATCCTGCGGATAGCGGTCGATGAAGATGGCCGTCATGCGGTCGAGTTCCTCGTCCAGCCCCGAGTTGATGAAGGAGTTGATGATCTCCTGGTCCACCCTTCGTTCCAGAGTGCTGCCCTGGACCTGGGAACGGACCTTCTCCAGGATGTCCACACCCTTGGCGACCTGGCCCCGGTAGAGGTGGACCTTGCCCAGGTTGATCAGGGAATGGTAGAAGTCGGGCTGGATGCGCACCGACTTGATGAACTCCTGTTCCGCTTCCTCATAGCGGCCTGTGACCAGCAGCACCTCGCCCATGGAATCGTGGGGGTTGGCCTGTTCGGGCGCCAGGAAGGCGTACTTCTGCATGTACTCGATGGCCTTGTCGTAGTGGCCGCGGTTCAGCTCCAGGTAGCCGAGCATGTTGTAGGCGTTGGCGTAGTTGGGGTCGACCTGCAGGATCTTCAGCCACGCCTTTTCCTGCTTGTCCGGATCGGCTATCACCTCGGGTCGGGAGGCCTGGGCCACCAGCACGAAGATGTTGTCGGGGATCTCCCTCTCGAGCACCTGCAGCACCGAGTCGGCTATGGCGTAGTAGCGGGACTGGAACATGCCGCCCAGCCGCAACTGGGCCAGCATGCGGCGGCGGGGGTCGGTGATCAGGCCGGTCAGGCTGTCGGCGCGGGCGAGCTCCCGCTTGAAGTTGTCCATCTCGCCCAGGCGCATAAAGGCCATGGAACGGGCGATGGACGCCTCTGCCAGGGACGGATCCAGCTCCAGGCTCCGGCCCAGCTTATCCACGGCATCGCGCAGGCGATAGGCGTGCATGTCGGCCGTGCCGGCGTCGCACAGCTCGGCCGCCTGCTTGTTGCCCGAAAGATGGTTCCCCTGTCCGGGGCCCAGCAGCAGGCCCAGTCCGATCAGCAGGGCTGCGGCCGCAACGACCAAGGCCATCCATTTCACGTCGTATCCTCCCGGGTAGTCGGCACGGGTCCGGCAAAAGTGTTCATCACTGTTCCTGCGCCCGGATCAGGTCGGCCGTGTCGGCCGCGCCTATCTTCAGGGCGATCATGGTGATGTCGTCATCGTGTTCGGTGCGTCCGCTGAAGGTCGCCAGGTCGTCGGTGATGCCGGAGATCAGGTCTCCGACCTGGTGGCCGATGCGGTCGCGCAGCAGGCTGTTCAGCCGGCTCTCTCCGAAATCCTCGTCGCCGTCGGGGCCCTTGGTCTCGGTCAGGCCGTCGGTGTACAGGAACAGGAGATCGCCGGGGGCCAGGCCGATCTCCTCCTCCTCGTAGCTGCCGAAATCGAACGCTCCCAGGGGCAGGCCGCCCTTGTCCAGCTCCCGGCAGGTGCCGTCCGGGTGCACGAGAACCGGGGCGTTGTGCCCGCCGGAACTGTAGACCAGGCGGCGCCGGTGGGGATCGAAGAAGGCCAGGAACAGGGTGGCGAAATGCTCGGGTTCGGTGCTGGCGTGGATCTGGCGGTTGATCCGGTCCAGGATCTGGGCGGGGGAGTCGCATATGTCGCACTGGGCCCGCACGGCGGCCTGCAGGTTCGAGGCCAGGATCGAGGCGGGTATGCCCTTGCCCGAGACGTCGGCGATGACGATGGCCAGCTTCCCGTCCTGCCGCTCGACCAGGTCGTAGTAGTCCCCCGAGACCTGCTTGCTGGAGATGTTGACGGCGTGGATTTCGACCCCTTTCAGGCGGGGTATGCGGCCGGGCAGCAGGCGGGCCTGGATGCGGCGGGCCATGGCCAGCTCCTCTTCCATCTTCTGCTTGGCGACCTCTTCCTCGTACAGCCGGCTGTTCTCGATCTGCAGGGCGATCTGGCCGGCCACGATGGTCAGCAGCTGCAGCTCGTGGATCTCGTAGTCCAGGCCCGGGCGCATGGGCAGGGCGATCACCCCTACCAGGCGGCTGCCGGCGGTCATGGGCACCAGAAGCTGGATGCCGTGCTCCAGCAGCAGGTGCTGCTCGCCTTGCCGCTGCTGGAGCTCGGCCTGTTCCCGGGTGATGGCCTCGTGGTCGTCCAGCACGTCGCCGGCGGCCGGATCGATCCACAGGGGCTCGCCCCCCTCGCGCAGGTTGCGGGTCAGGGCGGGAAGTTCCAGCTCGCCGGGATAGACCGTGCGCTGCCTGACGGGCGTCTGGGGGTCCGCGGGGGAGCGTCCGTTCGCGGCGGCTTCCCCGGTCAGGGGCAGGGGCTCCTGGACCAGGCCGGCCAGGGTGTAGGTGCCCGGGGCACCCTGTTGTTCGGGGACGTAGAAGGCCAAGCTGGGCAGGCCCAAGGCGTCGCCCAGGCGGATTCCCACGCGCTGCAGCAGGATCTTCTTCTGGATCAGCCGGGGGATCTCCCGGGAGATCTCCTCGATCACCGCGGCCATGTTGTCCCGGGCGTGGTAGAAGCGCCGGTTCCAGCCGGCCTGGAGCGCCAGGCGCAGGGGCCACAGGGCCGCCGCGATGATGAGCATGACTCCGGCGGCGATCAGGGGACTCTTGCCGGGGACCAGGGCCAGCGCCCTGCCGCCCAGCCACCAGGCCGCGCCGAAGTAGCCCAGCCAGGTGGCGAGGGTCAGGCTCCCGTAGGCCAGGTTGCGTTTGACCAGCAGGTCGATGTGCAGGATCTGGTAGCGGGCCACGCAGTAGCCGAAGGAGATGGGGATGGCGGCCAGGGGCACCGCCCCCAGGCGCGACAGGCTCGCCTGATAGCTCAGCTCCTCCAGGCCGATCTTGAAGATCAGGAAGGGGATCACCGCCAGCATGGTGCCGTAGGTCAGGATGCGCACGCGCTCGCGCATCAACGGGTCGCGATAGCTCAGGTAGCCGTGCAGCAGGGCGGCCAGCCCCAGCACGTAATAGATGCCCAGGATCATCCACACCGGGGCGCTGATCCGGCCGCCGTCGGCGGTGACGAACTGGTCCAGGGTGAACTGGATGTAGAACATCGCCGGCAGCAGGTAGATCAGGGGCGAGAGGAACGGATGCCGTGTCAGGGTCATCTTCTTCGAGGGGAACACCAGGAAGAAGTGCAGGAAGATGGGCGGCAGCATGAAGCGGGCGAAGGCCCCGATGTTCTGGGTGATCAGGGCGCCCAGGAAGTAGCTGACCTGCTGCAGGTTGGTGGTGAAGTAGAGGCTGAACAGCAGGCACATGGTGAAGAACAGGTTGGCGGGCCGGTCGTTGTCGCTGCGCAGGTACACGGCGAAGCCGATGACCAGGTAGATCAAGGCCAGCGCTACGTTGACGGCGTAGTCGTGCAGGTCCACCCGGGTCGAGCCCAGGGTCACCGGCAGGATCAGCTGCGTGTCGCCCCGCTGGACCAGGTAGGAGATGGTCTGCCCGGGCCGGAAGCGGCGCAGGCTGGCCGCGGCCTGCTGGGGGGTGGGGGTGATGACCGAGCCGATGCCGATGATCCTGTCGCCCCGGCGCAGGGGGGTGGGGGCGGCGTTGTCCAGGGGCAGGGTGGCCAGCACTTCCAGGTCGTCGCCGCCCAGCCGCCAGACGGTGCCGTCGCTGGGCCGGGTGCGCGTGGCGTCGAAGCCGGCGAACAGCACCGCCAGCACCGTGATTGCGCCCAGGAACAGGTGGGCGCGACGGGACAGGACCGTAGCGCGGATCCTGGACAAGGCGGAGGGATAAGGGTCCTGTGACGTCATCATGCTCCGGATCGCCGGGGAGAAGCTGTCCGTTGCGGTGAAGATGAATATAACCCGGATCGGCCGGGAAGTCCCGTGTTGCGCCGCCGATCCCCTTGTTGCAAGGTGTTTGTCAGGGGTCGGCCGGCGGTCGGTGCGCGGCATCGGGCCGGTCCCCCGCCGGTTTCAGACATAGACGTTCAAACCGCGGGAGAAGTTGCATGGAATCGAATGGGCTCCGGATCACCCCTGCTGATGCGCCCGGCGGGGCGGTCCTGAACATCGGTACAGGTCGCCGGGCCGTGCGCCTGGAGCTGCGGCCGGTGGGCCGGGACTGGCTGCTGCTGATCACGGGGGGACGGGCTCATCTGGGCGCGGCGGCGGTGACCGAGCCGGGTACCGAGGCCCGCTTCGTCGCCCGGGGGCGGCACAAGGAGGGGCCGCTGGCCGCCGGATGCGCGCAGATCCTGGCCGAGGCCACGGGCACCGGCTGCGCCGCCGTCGCGGGCATCCATCAGGACCGGGCGACGGCGGAGGAGATCGCCGCCCTGACGGCCAACGCCACGCAGGGGGCGGAGATGCTGGCGGCCTGGGCCCGGGATCAAAGGTAGGGTAGGGCCAGGCAGGCGTAGCCCTGGATGCCGTAGCTGAGCCAGGCCGGATGCTCCTTGCCCAGTTCGGTGCGGCAGGCTGAGGCGGCCCGCCACAGGGCCGCGCCGGCGCACCAGCCCCCGGCCAGGGCCGAGTAGAAGCGGCCCACGAAGTGCCGTGCGGGGCGGCTGTACAGGGCCGCGGTGGGCCCGATGAAGGTGGAGGCGCCGGCCTGGGTGCAGCGCCTGCCAAGCTGGGCGAAGGCCAGGTAGCTGTTGGAGAACACCAGCGGCGGCATGCCTCCGCGGTGCCCCATGCGGGCCGGATCCAGGGGGCCGTCCTGGAGCAGCCAGCCCCCGCCGGGGGAGGCCGTTCCGTCGTACCTGCCGCCCGGGATTCCCGTGCTTCCGGCCGCTTCGGCCCTGTTGCCCGCGGGCACCGACAACCCCCGCCTTTGGTAACGTTCGCTGACATCGTCGAGCAGGCTGGTGATGGGATCGACACCCAGCACCTCGCCCTCCATGCCCGCCAGCTCCTCCCACTGGGCGTCGGGGGTCTGGGCGGCCTCGGCCAGCATCCTGTTCATCCAGTACTGACCCTCGCTCTCGTCGTACTGGGCGGCCTCGCTGGTGGGGCCGGCGTAGTGCAGGGCCTGGTAGGCCAGGCTCTTCTCGGCGAGGTCGGCGGGGGTGACCGCGCCGTCGGGAACGTGCAGACGGCCCAGGTGTCGGCCCAGGGCGCCGCCCTGCAGGGCCGAGGTGATGGCCTCGGCCTCGCGGAAGATCAGCCGCCGGATGTTGCGGTCCCCGTGGCCGGGCACGAACAGCACCTCGGGCGCCAGGTTGGCCGACGGCAGCAGCTGGGGCAGGATCGCCGGCAGGTTGGTCTCGCCGTGGGCGCCCACCAGGAACCGGGAGCGGATCAGGTGCTGCATCCAGGGCCGCGGGGAGACCCTGCTGCCGGGATCGGAGGGGTGAAGGCCCACGCAGATGGGGTGGCCGACGAGCATGAATTCCAGGCCGTTGTGGAGCCATGTCCAGGGCAGATCGAGCTGGTTGCCGCGCCCGATGAGGTGGAAACCGATGAGTTCGTCGTGGTGCCGGTCGCCCACCGCAAGGGCGGAGAAGCCCGGCCGTTGCGGATCGGGAGCCAGGGCGCCGGGAAGGGTGTCGGCCAGGGCCTGGAACAGGATCCTGCCCGTTTCGGCCATGCAGGAGGTGACGGTCACAGCGTCGAGCCCGTCCCGCTCCTGGATGATGCCCAGGCCCGCCGCCATGGCGGCCGCTTCCTGGCAATCGTGGTCGAAATGAAGATTCGTGCCGGGTTCGGGCAGGAAGATATCGATCCAGCGCATGGTAAATTCCGTCCTCGGTGTCAGGAACAGGCGGGGGCGCGCTCCCGGCCGGATCCAGTTAACCGCTTATGGCTCAAGTTGTTGACCGATCGGAGGCGAAATCCGTCTCCACGGTCCCGGCTTGCAGCAGGGGGAATTGCACGGAATGTGCCGGAATCAAGAAAACCGGCGTGAGCCGGCCTGGAAATCATGTTGATGGCGTGGTGCCCAGGGGGAGACTCGAACTCCCACGGGGTGACCCCCACTACGACCTGAACGTAGCGCGTCTACCAATTCCGCCACCTGGGCACCATATTGTCGCTGTACGTTGCCTCCGCAGGGGGCAACGGGCGATCAATCTAGCCGCTGATCCGGGGGTTGTCAACCGGGGGCGCCTGATTTTCGCCATAAAAATGGATCGTTGCAGCCCCGATCACAAAAGGTATATTCAAACCGGGATGCGGCCGCCTGCAGGCCGCCCGACAACTCGACCTGGAGCAGACATGGCCCGCAAACCGGACACCCCGGGTGTCAAGATCATCGGCAAGAACCGCCGGGCCTTCCACGAGTATCATATCCTTGATACCTGGGAGGCCGGCCTGGTGCTGCTGGGCAGCGAGGTCAAGGCGCTGCGCGCGGGCCGCGTCAACCTGGGGGACGCCTACGGCGAGATCCGCGAGGGCGAGGCCTGGCTCTGCAAGATGCACATCGGTCCCTACGAGATGGCCAACCGGGAGAACCACGAGCCGTTTCGCCGGCGCAAGCTCCTGCTGAACCGGCGCGAGATCCGCAAGATCCAGCCGCGGATAGAGGAACAGGGATTGACCTTGATCCCCCTGAAGATCTATTTCAAGCATGGCCGCGTGAAGGTCGAGCTGGGCCTGTGCCGGGGCAAGAAGCTGCACGACAAGCGCGAGGACAAGGCCCGCAAGGACGTGGAGCGGCGCATGGCCCGGGAAGTGGGACGTCGTTGATGAAGATCATGAAGAACGTGAATCAACCGGTTCATCATGCGCGTTCCCGGCAGCCGGGGGGGTGGATGCCCGCGGCGGTCGTGCTGCTGGCGGGCCTGGTCCTGGCGGTCTGCGCCACGGCCGTCCGGAGCCAGGATGCGGATCTGGACCCCTTCGCGTTCACGCGCCTGGATCCCGATGCGCCGGTCACGCGGATCCTGGTCAAGGACCGCTCCGCCGGCACGGAGCAGGCGGTGGAGGCCCGGGCGCTGCTGGACGGTTCCCGGGAACCCTACCTGAGCTCGGCCACGGTGGCTGCCATGTTCCAGGGCACCCGTTTCTGGGACGGACGCCTGGGCGTCCTGGAGCTCAAGTTCGGCGACGAGACCTTCCGCCTGACCAACCTGACCCGGCTGGTCGTCGCCCCGGAGGGCGAGACCCTGCTGCCGGTGCCGGTGCTGCTGTTCAATGACGATCTGTGGCTGCCCCTGGTGGCGGTGACCGATGTCCTGGGGCCCGGGCTGGGCGTCGCCGTGCAGTGGGATCCCGAGCGGAATCATCTGACCCTTGGCGCTCAGAAACACAACATCGCCCGGATCACCACCGAGGTGCTGGGCCGGGCCACCGTCGTGCACATCGGGTGCACCGAGCCCCTGGGGTACCGGGCGGGCGGGACGCGGGACGGGAACATCGAGGTGAAGATCTACGGCGGCCTGCTGGCTCCGGGCGTCGCCACGCGCGTAACCCCCCGCGGTCTGCTGCGCCGGGTAAGCGGGCGCCAGGTCTCCGGCTACGTCCTGCTCGAGCTGAAGGTCGATCAGCTTGTGGGGCATTTCCGGACCTACACCGCCGACGAGGGCCGGGAGATCGTGGTGGTCCTGGAGGAGGAGCAGGTCTCGACCCTGCCCGAGCCCGTGCCGCGGGGCCGGGTGGACGTCAACATCCAGGCCGGGCCGGTGGACGTGACCCACGACCTGCAGGTGGCGACGGTGGTCATCGACCCCGGACACGGCGGACACGACATGGGGGCGGTGGGGCCGGACGGGATCATGGAGAAGGACGTGAACCTGGCCGTGGCCAGGGAGCTGCGTTCCTACCTGCAGCACTCGAGCGACCTGAAGGTGGTCCTGACCCGGGACAGCGAC
Source organism: uncultured Fibrobacteraceae bacterium (assembly GCA_964414055.1). GTDB lineage: Bacteria > Krumholzibacteriota > Krumholzibacteriia > LZORAL124-64-63 > LZORAL124-64-63 > JAHJTW01. The sequence continues at coordinate 3,010 of CAYPVD010000051.1, read as the reverse complement.
AAGTTCGTCGAGCTGGACGACCGTGCCGAGCTGGCCAACACGTCGGGCGGCAACCTGTTCATCTCCCTGCACTGCAACAGCTGGTTCAACAACAGCTCCCGCGGTCTGGAAACCTACTTCCTGTCCCCGGCGCGCAGCGACTGGGCCCGCAGCGTGGCCGCCGCCGAGAACGGTTCGGGCCGGGGAGGCAAGCTGGATGTGCCCGACGACGTGGAATTCATCGTCTGGGAACTGGTCCAGAACCGGTTCATCAGCAGCAGCAGCCATCTGGCCGAGGTGATCCAGTCGCGGGTCGGCGGCGACCTGGGCCTGGTGGACAGGGGGGTGCACCAGGCGGGTTTCCGGGTCCTGGTGGGAGCCTACATGCCGGCGGTGCTGGTGGAGATGGGCTTCGTGAGCAACCCGCAGGAGGAACGCAAGCTGGGATCGGCTTCCTACCAGAGGCGCCTGGCCAGGGCCATCGGGGACGCCGTGCTGTCCTACCGCGACGAGATGGAATCCCTGCAGGGGGACGGCCATGGGCGCTAGGGGACAGCAGCGCGGGGACCGGCGGTCCTCGTCACGGCGACCCTCGACCCGCAAGCCCCGCTCGGGCGGCGGGCGTTCGTGGAGCCTGCTGCTGTGGGTGGTCGTGCTGCTGGCGGCGGTGGCCGTGGCGGGCTGGTTCCTGCTGGTCCGGCAGGGCGGGGTCGGCCAAGGCCTGGACACTTCCCAAAAGGGCATGACGGTCGAAACGGGGTCGATAGCCGGCGACCGCGCCGTCCGCGTGGTGTTTCCCGAGTGGGATGGCGAGGGCTTCGTCATCGAGCAGAGGCGCGTGCCCAGCCGTGGCCGCCCCGATGAGGATCTGCTGTCGATCATGAACTCCCTGTGCACCGGGCCCACCGTCAGCGGGGCCATCAGCGCCATCCCGGCCGGCACCCGGGCCCGGGCCGCGTTCATCGATCCCCAGGATCAGTCCGTGGTCCTGGATTTCAGCAGCGAGCTGGTGACCGGTCACCCCGGCGGCAGCCTGGCCGAGATCGCCACCCTGACCAGCATTCTGCGCACCGTGACCCTCAACTATCCCGGCACAGCTTCCTGCGTGATCCTCATCGACGGTGCGCCCGTGGGCACCCTGGCCGGCCATCTGGACATGAGCCGCCCCTTCGATCCCCGGCGGTGGCGGTGATGGTCCCGGACCAGGCGCGCAACCGCCCCATCGGCATCTTCGACTCGGGGCTGGGCGGATTGACGGTGCTGCGGGCCCTGCACCGCCGCCTGCCGTGCGAGGACCTGGTGTACTTCGGGGACACCGCCCGGGTGCCTTACGGCACCAAGGGCGCGCGGACCGTGGTGGACTTCGCCCGCCAGGACGCGGGATTGCTCATCACCCTGGGCGTCAAGATGGTGGTCGTGGCCTGCAACACCGCCAGCGCCTTCGCCCTGGACCACCTGCGGGAACGGCTGCCCGTGCCGGTGCTGGGGGTGATCGAGCCGGGCGTGGAAACGGCCCTGCGCGCCACCGGGGGCGGACCGGTGGGGGTGATCGGCACGCCCGGGACCATCGGTTCGGGCCGCTATCAGGAGGGCCTGGTGCGCGGCGTGGACGGGCTGGCGGGGATCGAGGCCGAGCGCATCGTGACCGGGGAATGCCCCCTGCTGGTGCCCCTGGTCGAGGCGGGCTGGGAGGATCATCCGGCCACGGACCTGGTGCTGGACACCTACCTGGAACCCCTAGGGACAGCGGGCGTGGACACCCTGATCCTGGGCTGCACGCACTACCCCCTCCTCAAGTCGCAGATCGCGGCCCACATGGGGCCGGACGTGGCCCTGGTGGACTCGGCCGAAGCCCTGGCCGGGGCCGCCGAGCAGCTGCTGACCGGGCTGGGCCTGCGCCGGCGGGACGGCCTGACCGGAAAGACCCCGCCCGACGGCCGCCTGGAGTTCCACCTCAGCGATATTCCCTGGAAATTCGCCGAGATCGGTGCGAGGTTCCTGGGCAAGCCCATCACCGATGTCCAGACGGTATCCCTGGAGGAAATGGAAGCCGCCGGACATCTGCCACCGAAGGGAAAAGATCTTGATTGAACGCGCCGAAGACCGCGCCCAGAACCAGCTGCGGCCCACCACCCTGACCAGGGACTACCTGCCGCACGCCGAGGGTTCGTGCCTGATCAAGATGGGCAACACCCACGTGATCTGCACCGCCAGCATTGCCAACGGGGTGCCCCGCTGGCTCAAGGGTGCGGGCCAGGGCTGGATCACCGCCGAGTACGGCATGCTGCCGCGCAGCACGGGCGACAGGATGAGGCGCGAGGCCGCCGCCGGCGGCCAGGGCGGGCGCACCATGGAGATCCAGCGGCTCATCGGGCGGTCCCTGCGGGCGGTCACGGACATGAACGCCCTGGGCGATCTGACCATCACCCTGGACTGCGACGTGATCCGGGCCGACGGCGGCACCCGCTGCGCGTCCATCAACGGCGCGGCGGTGGCGCTGTACGACGCCCTGTCGCGGCTGCGCCTGCGGCGTCATCCCATGCGCTCCCTGGTGGGGGCCATCAGCCTGGGCATCGTCCAGGGGGAGATCCTCATGGACCTGGACTACAGCGAGGATTCCAACGCCGAGACGGACATGAACCTGGTCATGGCCGAGGGCGGCGGACTCATCGAGATCCAGGGTACGGCCGAGCAACGGCCCTTCCAGCGGGAGCAGCTGGACAAGATGGTGGAGCTGGGGACCGCGGCCATCGCCAAGATCAACCAGCTGCAGCGAAAGGTCCTGGAATCGTGACGCACAAGGAATCGCGCAAGGTCGTCCTGGCCAGCCGCAACCCGGACAAGATCCGCGAACTGCAGGAGCTGCTGGCGGACACGCCCTTTATCGTGGTGGGGGCGGGGGACTACCCGGGCCTGCCCGAGGTGATCGAGGACGGCACCACCATCCTGGGCAACGCCCGGCGCAAGGCCATGGTGACGGCCGCCTTCACGGGCGAGATCGCCCTGGCCGACGACACGTCCTTCGGCGTCA
>CAYPVD010000050.1:0-15906 GCA_964414055.1 uncultured Fibrobacteraceae bacterium | reverse complement strand
TTTCACCCGGCGGTTTTCAAGACCGCTGCCTTACCAATTAGGACTAGCCCTCCGGCTGTCGGTCTGCATGCAGCATCCGGCCGTGGGCCAGCATTCCCAGACCCGCGCCACGGCGAGGGTTCCTTGGTACCGTGCCGGTTTGGTATCCTGCCCGGGATTCCGGGCCGAAAACCGACACCCGTCTCCCATGGCGGAAGGGCACGGTACTATCTGACCTTCAGTTTGTCAAGCAAACCGCCCAATCCTTTGCCGAGCGCCGAGCCGGTTTTCCCACCGGCCCCCTGCAGGGATTTTTCCAGGTCCACCGACACTTCCGGATGCCTTGTACGGCCCGAGAGCCTGAGGGCCAGGGCGATTCTCCCCTCCTTATCCCGCAGGGCCGAGGCGAGCAGGGACAGGCTTCCCAGATCGGGGGTGAATCCGGGCGGCAACTTCACGAGCACGGCCAGGTCCAGGTTCCCAGCCAGCCCCACCCAACCGGATACCGACCAGTCGGTCTGGGGACCGGCCAAATCCAGGTCCACCAGGTACCTGCCGTCCCGAACGGAAAAGGAATGTTCAAGGCGGTCGTAGTGGATTTCCAGCAGATCCTGCCGGGAGCCCAGGTAGCCGGCCACCGAGGCCAGCCACTGCCGGGCGTCCACCACGCCGGAGCCGCCTTCCAGCCTTCCCTCCACAACCAGGGATTCGGGTACGAATTCCCCCTTCCGGAGCAGGAAGTCGCCGGTGGCCCGGCCGTCCAGGTCCCCTTCCCACTTGCCGGCCAATTCCGGCGCCGGACCAGCCAGCAGGGCCGCGACCGGCACCCCCTGGATCTCGGCCACGAACCGCACCGGCCTGTCGTCCCTCCCCGTCACGGCCAGGGTGCCCGAGACCTCCGCCTGTCCCGTCCCCAGTTTGCCGGTAAGACGGCGCAAGCGCAGGGTGTCTCCGGTGACGGAACCTTGTCCGGTCAGATCCCGGAATTCCAGGTCATCGAACCGCAGGACTCCGGCCGCGAGATCCAGGGGCACCGGCTTGCCCGGCGGCAACCAGTTCCCATCCTCGCCTTCCAGGGCCAATTCCAGACCGCGGACCCGGACCCGGCCATCCTCCACCCTGTAGCGGTGGCGACCATTGACTCCGCTCATGGACAGGCCTCCGGCCTCCACGGCCGAGAGATTCAACCGGCCCACCAGCAGGGAACCGGGATCCAGATCCAGGGATGCCGACTTCCAGCCCACGGTTTCCAGGCCGGAGTCCCCCAGGTCGCCCGCCAGGCTGCCTTCGCCCAGGACGACCCTGACGCGGGGCCAGACCCTGACCTCGACCGAGCCCAGAGTGACGTCCGCGCCCGTCGCCAGGTGGATGCGCCGGGCCAGGAATCCGGCGGCCTTTTCCCCGGGGATCAGGACCGGCGCCAGCAGGACCAGCAAGATCAGCAGGGCCGGCACGACCGGGACGAGCCACAGCAAACGTTTCTTCATGGGGATTCCCACCTTCATTGGGCGGCGGCGCGGATACGCGCACCGCCCAGGACCACATCATCGGCGTACAGCACCATGCCCTGGCCGGGGGCGGCCCCGTCGACCGGCTCGACCAGGGTCACCTCCAAACGGTCCCCATCGAGGACCCAGCCGGCCACTTCTGCGCCGCGGTGCCGGTGCCGGATGCGCAGGGTCACCCGCGGCGACTCGGCATCCGACAGGACCTCGCCCCTGTGCCAACGGCGGGGAAACCCCGACACCGCCGCGACGAACGAATCTCCGCCGACAACGGTCCGGGCGAGTTCCTCGCGGTAGCCCACGATCAGACGGCTGTGCGGCAGATCCAGGGCCAGCACGTACAACGGCCGGTCCGCGGCGATGCCCAGTCCCCTGCGCTGCCCGACCGTGTAATGGACCAGACCGCGGTGGCGCCCCAGCACCCGGCCGTCGGCGGCTACGATCTCTCCCGGCACGGTCGCGGGGTGGCCCGCTGTGGCCAGGTCGCCGAACAAGCCGCTGCGGTCGTCGTCGGGCACGAAGCAGATCTCCTGGCTGTCGGGCTTGCCGGCCACGGCCAGACCCAGTTCCGCCGCCGCCCGTCTGACCTGCCGTTTGGTGTACCAACCCAGGGGGAATACCACCTGCGGCCACAAGTTCCGGTCGACCCGATGGAGGAAATAGGACTGGTCCTTGGCCTCGTCCACCCCCTTGAGCAGTCTGCTCCCCCCGCCGGGCAACGGCTCCAGGCGGGCGTAGTGGCCCGTGGCTGCGAAGGCGCAGCCCTGGCGGCGAGCCAGACGCACCAGCTCCGGAAACCGCAGGGTGCTGTTGCAGTAGAGACAGGGGTTGGGGGTCCGCCCCGCGGCGTACTCGGCAATGAAGGGCCGGATGACCCGCGTCCGAAAGGGAGCCTCGATGTCGGCCACCCAGTGCGGGACGCCGAAGCGCGCGGCCTGGCGTCGAGCCTCGGTGATCGCGTCCAGGGAGCAGCAGGCCGTCACGGGAGCCTGGTCATCGGCCTCGGCGAAGCAGATGTTCTTGAAGGTGACGCACTGGACCTCGCAGCCGAGGTGGGCCAGCAGGGCCAGGGTCACTGCGCTGTCCACGCCGCCGCTGATGCCCAGCACCACCCCCGTGCCCGGCGGCAACTGGCGACGCACGGGCGCGGGGATGTCCAAGGGGAAGGTCATTTCTTGACGTTGTCGGGCACCGGCGCGTTCATCAGGTCGTGGACGATCTTGATGTTGGCCCGGGAGCGGTCGCCGATATCCCCGTCCGGATCATACTTGGACGCCAGTTCCCATTCCCGCTGGGCCTCGCGGTAGATCTTGGACTCGGCGAACATGATGGCCAGGTTGTAGTGGGCCAGCGCGCTGTGGGGATCGTGGTCGATGACTCCCTGGAACTCCTCCAGGGCTTCCTGGGTCTTGCGCTGCCGCAGGAACAGGGAGCCCAGGTTGCAGCGGGCCTTCTCGTCGTAGGGATCCACCTTCAGGGCCTGGCGGTAATAGCTCTCGGCCCGGGCCATCCTCTGGTCCCGATCCTGGCTGCTGCTCATCTGCTGGCTGCGGTCGTCCCACAGGGATCCCAGGTTCACCAGTCCCTCGATGAAGGTCGAATCGAGCTCCACGGCCCGCGACAGGTAGAATTCCGCGCTGTCGAGCAGGGCGCCCACGGCTTCGCCCCCCCAACCGGAGACCTGGGCGCTGTCCGAGGCCTCGGCGTAGAACCTGTTTCCCATCAGGTAGTTGGCATAGACATCGTAGGGCGCACCCCGGCCCATGTAGCTCCGCAGGGAATCATCCAGGGCCTGGCCGTCCAGGTTGTCCGTACGGGCGATGAACCTGTCCAGTTCCGAGACCGGCAGGTTGTCCTTGCAGCCGGCCAGCAGCACGGCGCCGAACAATACGACCAGAATACCGGCGGAAACGATCTTCCTACCCATGCTATCTCTCCCTTGTTGCAGTTGCCCCGTATGTACCATACCCGGATCTACCACCACCGCTCAAGACCCGTCACCGAGATGGTGAGCCTCACGATGCGGCTCTGCATGCCGTTATCTTCCAGGTCGCCGACCATGCTGTAGGACAGGGCCACGTCCAGCTGGCCCAGGTCGCCGTGGAAGGGGAAGCCCGTACCCGCGCTGAAGGTCGTCTCGTCCACGGGAGCTCCCCCCACCTTGTAGGCCCAGGTGCGCATCCTGACTCCCAGCCGCAGGGGAAGGTTGCCCATCCCCCCGTGGCGCTCATGGGCGCGGTGGCGCTCCAATCCCAGCGAGAGGGTGTGCTCGGTCTCCATGTCGGCGGCCCAGGCCTCGTTGCCGCGGAAATCCTTGAAGTCCTGGTACTGGTAGTCGGCGCCCATGCGCCACCGGCCCTTGAGGGTCACCGCCAGACCCGCACGGATCTCCGCGGGCATGGACAGGGTGAAGGCCGTGTTGCGCCGCTGGGCCACGCCGCCCACTTCCAGCTTGCGGGCCACATCCAGGTCGAACGCGGGCGTGTACGCCCCACCGAAGCGGACTCCCTTCAAAGGCGAGAACAGGGCGCCGAAGGTGGCGCTCGTACCGGAATAGGTGTCCTCCTGGACCAACAGGTTGGTCTGGTACAGGGGAATCCCCACCAGGGAAGCGGGATCCCGCAACACGTCGTACAGGCTCTCGCGCAGGGTGCCCCGCTGCATGTTGACGGCGGCGGACAGGCTCAGCCCCCGCCAGGGTGCGAAGGCCGCCCCCAGGGGAACACGGAACATGCTGCCGTCGCGCAGGAACTGCACCTGGCCGTTGATCTCGTCTTCCCACACCTGCCAAGTGGAATCGACGCTCGTATCGTACTGGGTCGAGCGGTCCACGACGAAACCGGCGGTCACCGCCAGCCGCCCCTTGATCACCGGCAGGGCCACCCGGATATCGGGGGTGAAGACCTGGTCGGTGGTGCGTTCGCCATGGTCGTCCTCGGACACGGCGTTGTCGCCGAAGACGGAGAAGTTCAGGGCCACCTTTCTGATCGCGTACAGGGAGGCCAGGTTCTTGAAGCCGGGGTGCGTGGAATCGTCCACGGCCATGCCCCAGCCGCCGCGCCCGATCATGCGGGCATCCTCGTTGTCCAGCCGCTGGCCGATGTTGCCCAGGGCCAGGGGGGTCTGGGCGCCGGCGGTTCCGCTCCAGGCCAGCGACAGCACCGACAATATCAGGATTGACCGCTTCATCATTCGCCCTCCCCCCCGTCGCCGGCCAGCAGGCTGTCCGAGAGGCTGTAGGTGATCTCCAGGTGCGGCCGCAGGGAATCGGGTGCGCCGAAGCCCAGGAAATCGAACTGGGAGAAGTAGAACTCGGGGTCGAGGGATCCCTGATCGTACAGGGGAGCGAAATCCTCCCCCGCGGTCAGCACCAGGGCCCGCTCGCCCTCGTAGACGTGGTTGGCCATGCGTTGCACCGCCTGGGTCACATCGAAGCGAAGAAGCCGATTGAAGGCGGGGTCGAGGCTGGTCTGCCCGGTCACCACATAGGTGTTGTCGGCCAGCTCGGCCAGGGTCAGTGTGTCGCTGGGGACCGTGTACAGGTCCACGGGCAACTCGCTGACGACCAGGGAGTGGAAGTTGCCGAAGCTGGTTGTCGTATCGTTGGTCACGGTCAGCACGGCGCGATTGATGTAGGCGTTGGTCGGCAGCCCGCCGAAGTCGAACCGGAGCACGGGATACGAACGCAGACCCGTGCGCAGGATGAACCCGTCGGTGGGATCGGTCGGGGCGGGAGCGACGGCGTCGAAGGTGCTGGTGTCGGCCACGGGGGGCAGCAGGAAGTTGATCTCCTCACTCTCGAAGTCCACCACCAGGTTGGGGGCCACAACCGTGCCCACGGCGACGTCGTCGAGTTCGTTGTAGCTGTCGAGATCGCGCGAGGCGAACCCCACCAGCCCGGGATCGCTGCCGGCGGCGGCGGAGATGAGGAACCCCCTGGTTCCCCCTTCGGCGATCCAGTCCAGGAAATCCTCGGGGTACAGGGGAATCAGGGGCTCGTTGCCGTACAGCACATCCAGGGGACCCTTGACCAGTTCCCCCCCCGGTCCCGGGGGCACGGGCCCGGGAAAGGCCGTGGAATCGAAGGGGGCATCCAGCAGCTGGAAACTGTAGTAGATGGTCGTCACCCCCGAGCCGGTCGCGCCGGTCGTGTCGGAGGAATCGACCACCGCCGTGCCGTAGAACGAGAGCTTGGTCAGGCTCAGCTTGACCGACTTGATGTTCTGCGCCGTAAAGAGGCTCTCGGGGAAGTCCTCGTTGAATATGTCGTCGAAATCGAAGTTGACCAGGATGGACGAGGACGTGCCGCCCTGCTCTCCGAGGTACAGGACTTCCTGCCGGCTGACCGGAATGTCCGGGTCCTCGATGGTCAGGGCCGCGAAACCGGCGTCCTGGTCGGTGTTCAAGGGTTGCAACACCAGATCGAAGCCCAGGTCATGGAGACCCGAGCCCACCGCGCTGGGATCGTCGCTCGTGCATCCGGCAACCGCCCCCAGCCACACGAGTCCCAGCAGGATCATGGCCAGCCGCGCTGCCCGTCGTCGGATTCCGTCCCGGGGTCGTCCCATCAATGGCACCTTTCGGATCATGGCGCGGACAGCCGGGCGGAGATGCTGACCCGGCTGAAACCGTTCTTCTTCAGGATATCGATCAAGGCCACCACGTCACCGTGTTCGGCCTTCTGGTCGGCCCGCAGCACGATGGAATCCTCCCCCGTGCCGGCCTGGAGTTTCCGCAACAGACGGGGCAGTTCATCCCGCGTCACGGGGGCCTCGTTGAGGTAGACATCCCCCGTCCGGGTCAGGTAGAGCACCGCGGGGGTCGTCGGCGTCTCGGTGGCCGTGGCCGAGCGCGGCAGCACCAGGTTGATGGCCGGCTGGTTCTTGAAGGTCGAAGAGACCATGAAGAAAATCAACAGCAGGAACATCACATCGATCAGGGACGTGACGTTGATGATCAGCCCGCGGCCCTTGCGCTGCGGCATGAAATTCATGACGCGTCCGCCCCGGCCGTCGCGGCCCCGCCTCCGGCTTCCTGACGCTTGCGCAGGGTATCAAGCATCTTGGCCGCGTAGAATTCCAGTTCGAAGATGATGCTCTCGGCCCGGCCGTTCAACCAGTTGTAGGCCACGAGACTGGGGATGCCCACGAACAGGCCCGCGGCGGTAGTCACCATGGCCTCGCTGATGCCGCTGGACATGGTCTCGGGGTTGCCCAGGCCCGCGGCCGAGATGGTCGCGAAGACCCGGATCATGCCCAGCACGGTGCCCAGAAGGCCCAGCAACGGCGCGATGGCCGCCACGGTCTCGAGGATGCCCAGATGCTTGGTCAGGCGCACACCCTCCTGGCGACCGGCTTCCTGGATCACGTCCCTGATGATGGTCCAGTCGCTGTCGGCGTGGTCCAGGCCCGTGGTGACGATGTTGGCGAAGGGGCCGGGCCGCCGCCGGCAGATGGCGTAGGCCACCTGGAGGTCCCGGCCGACGCCCAGGGTCTCCACCGCCTCGACGATCTCGGGCACGATGACCTTGCCCGACCTCAGCACATAGGCTCGTTCCAGCGCCACGGCCAAACCGATCAGCGAAGCCAGGGTGATGGGCACCATCATGTAGCGCCCTGCCAGTATCATTTCCCACATGGGTTTTCTCGCCTCCGATCCGGGGACTCAGCGCCGCCCGGGGTGGTTCAACGTTGAAGCGCAGGATAGTAGAGTCCCAGGGTGATCACAAGATTCTCTTCCGGAAAATGCGGCGGCAGCGGCGGATAGGGTGCAAAGGCCTTCAATGCCGCCACCGACGCCTCGTGCAGGGATTCGTGTCCTTCGGTTTCCAGCACGTCCATGGCGGCGATGGTTCCGTCGCGGCGGATCACCAGCTTGATGACCGTGTGCCCCTGCAGGATGCCCAGCCGGTAGGCGTAGGGAGGCACCCAGTGTCGATAGAGCTCGTTGGTGAAGCGATGCATCCACGGCGCGTAATCCCATTCGTAGGTATTGAGGCTGAAATCGCCGTCGATGGCCACACCCGAGGCGACCTTGCCGCGGGCCGCCTGGTCGAAATCGAACCCCCTGTCCCCGGACGAACCCTGGCGTCCGGGCTTCAGGATGGACGGTTCCTGGTTCTGCCACCAGGGAGCCAGGTGAGGTTTTTCCGCCTCCGGCCGACCCTGGGCCGCGTCTTCCCGGGCGGTATCGGCGTTCTTCTCCAGGCCTTCCCGGGGCTCGGCCAGCGCCCACCGGCCCTTGTCGTCGGCCTTGTCGCCGGCCACCCCTGAGGGCTTGGTCTCCCGGTCCCGGCCGTTCACGTCCGTCTCCTGTCCCCGGGGCGTGGGCGGCGACACGGTCGCCTGCTCGACCACCTTGACCCCCGGAGCGCCCGCGAGATCCTCCTTCTTGATCTGCACCTGGTCGCTGATCCATTCCTTCTGCGCCGCCGGCTGGTCCGAATCCCCGCCCAGCACGTTGTCCGCGGCCAGGGAGTGGTGCCGGGCCAGGTACTCCGCCTTCTCCGGAGGCGTCTCGCTGGCCTGGCGGTCGGGGATCTCCGTGTAGGACTTGGGCATCTCCTGGTCCGCCTCCGATGGCGCCTTGGTCTCCGGAGGCAACAGGATCATTTCCACCGTATCGGCATCCGGGGCCAGGGCCGACGGATCGATACGGGGGAACAGGTGCGTCTTCCAGGTCGCCGCAGCCAGCATGACATGCAGCAACAGGGAGACGGCAAGAGCACCCTGGAAAACCCGTTGATCCCGCACCCGAATCACTTTCTGCGGCAAGGCCGTCATGGCCGTCCCGTACCCCTGTCCCGTTCACACGGACCAAGGTACCCCACCGGGGGGCTAATGCCAAACAGCCGGCGCCTCCGGTTGACGGGGAACCAACCTTGTCCCATTGTGTCGGCACCCTTGGAAAGCAGGCTACCGTACCATGACCACCAGCAGGAAAAACCGGCCCGCCTGGCCCGAATTGCCTCCCGACCTGGCTGCCCTGACCAGGTACGACGTGCCCCTGCGGCAGCTGACCACCCTGCAGGTCGGCGGTCCGGCGGCGCTGGTCTGCCGCCTCACTACACCGGATGTCGCCCGCCGGTTCCGGAACTGGGCCCGAAAAAACGATATTCCCGTGACCATCCTGGGCGCCGGGAGCAACATCCTGGCGACCGACGAAGGCTTTCCCGGTCTGGTCATGATGGTCGATACCGCGGGATTCGCCGTGCAGGGCCGACAGGTCACCGCGGGCGCGGGCCTGGCCTTCGACGACCTGATCGTCAGCAGCCTCGAGGCCGACTTGGTGGGTCTGGAGTTCGCCTCGGGGATTCCCGGCACCCTCGGCGGGGCCATCATGGGCAACGCCGGGTGCTACGGCCACGAGATCGGGGAGTTCGTGCGGCAGGCCCTCGTGCTGACGCCCGACGGCCGGATCGAGACTGTCACGCCCGACGATTTCGGCTTCGACTACCGGCTCACCAGGCTGCGCGAGACGGGCGCCGTCCTGCTGGAAGCCACCCTGGCCCTGACCACCGGCGACGTCTCCCGTGCCCTGCTCACGCGGCGGGAGCACATGGCCGATCGCCGGGCCAAGCATCCGGTGGACATCCCCTGTGCCGGAAGCTGGTTCCGCAACCTGCCCGCCCCCGGACCCGGCCAGCGGCGACAGCCGGCCGGCCGCTTGCTGGAGGAAGCAGGGGCCAAGACAATGCGCGAGGGCGATGCCCGCGTCTTCGACCGCCACGCCAACATCATCATCAACACCGGATCCGCCACCAGCGCCCAGATCTCCCGCCTGGCCCACCGCATGCGCGAGGCGGTGCGCGAACGCTTCGGCATCCTGCTGGAAGAGGAAGTGCGGCGCATCCCCCCTGCCGACGACACCGCCGGATTCAACGCGCCAGGATGACCTTGGCCGTCAACACGTCCGAGACCGTGGCCAGGCGGATGAAGTAGACGCCCGAGGCGGCGGATCCGTCGGCTCCGTTGCCGTCCCAGCGCAGGGTCATGCCTCCGGCCGGCACCGGACCCTGGAAGATCCGGCGCACCAGCCGGCCTCGCAGGTCGTAGACACCCGCTTCGAGCCGTGACGCCCGGTCCACCTCCACCCGCCAGTTCAGGGCCGGGTTGAAGGGGTTGGGCCAGGGTCGCTCGGTCCAGGTCAACCGGGCGGGAAGGGACACGGCCTCGTCCTTGGCGCAGGGATCGATCCAGTCCCGCACCAGGGTTTCACGAGCGGACCCGCTGCCCAGGGTCAACCGCAACCGCATGAGGATGCCGTCACCGGCGCCGCCTGCCGGACCGGCGAAATCCCGGCCGGGATCCAGCAGCCAGGTTCCCCGGTCGTAGGTGATGGTCCCGGAAACCGTCCAGCCCGGTCCGGCCAGGGGCTGCCAGCCCGCCCCCCTGTCCTGCTCCAGCAACCAGGAACCGGGACGGTCCGGGTTCACCATGAGCCGGGGTCCGGCCGCCGTGCATGTCGTCTCCAGGGCCTCGGGAGCCACGGCCACCAGGCTGAAGCTGCCGTTGATCATGATCAGCCCCAACTCCAGGGAGGCGTCCAGGGCCAGGATGTCCCCCGCGCCGTCCCCGTCAAAGTCCGCACAGGCGAACGCGGCCACATCCCTGCCTGACGGAAAGGTCAGGGTCACTTCGTATTCCCACTCCTGACCCACCAGGACGAGACCGATCTCCCCGGCCTGGCGCAGATTCAACAGGATATCCGCCCGGCCGTCCGAGGTGACGTCCTCCAGGTGCAGACTCTCGACCTGGTTATCCAAGGCCTGGTTCACCAGGCGGGGAACCAGGCGGCCCTGGCCGTCGTTTTCCAGCATGGTCAGACTCTGCTCGCCTTTGCTGTACACCACCAGGTCCCGGTCCAGATCGCCGTCCAGATCACCGGTCGCCATGAACGAGGCCCCTCCCTCGGTGTCGATGCGCACCGAGGAGCCGAAATCCCGCCCGGTGGTGTTGCGCAGGTATCTCAGGTAGAACCCGTTGTCCAGCACCAGCTCCTGAAGACCGTCCCCGTTGAGATCCAGGAATTCCACCGCCACCGGAATGAACGCCGTGGACACCGAGGTCCGATCTGGGAACCCGCCGGACCCGTCCCCGAACAGGATCTCCGCCCGCCGCAACCCCGGCAGGATGTAGACGAGATCGCCGTGACCGTCCCCGTCGATATCCCCGGTCTTCAACCCCGCCGGCTCGCCGTCCACGGGCACCTCCGACAGCAGGCGCACCTGGCCCGCCTGCGCAAGGTCCAGCACGACGATGCGCCCGCCCTGGGGATCGGTGACAGCCACCGGCTGGCCGCCGGGCCCTGCGGCAGGCAGGGCCGCCACCAGCCCGGGCAGGAAGTCCAGGGAATCCAGTCTGGCCCCAGCGGGTTCGGCTCCTCCGGATAGGCCGGTGAACACGTCCAGGACCGGGGAAACCCGGTCCACGATCACCGCCGCCAGGGACCCGCCGCCATCGATGTCCGCCAGGGTGAGCGCTCGGGGTTCGCCGTGCAGCACAAGAGCAGAAAAGCCCCAGAACCGGGGATCCTGGGCGCCGAACATGACCGTGTACCCGGGTGCGTCCCCGGGACATGCCAGGTCCAGGTATCCGTCGCCGCTGAAATCCAGGGGCAGGCAATCCCGGGGCCGGCAAGCGGGGTAGTAGGAACCCGTCCTGGACCATCGGCCCTGGTCGTAGGCCAGGAAATCCACCAGCCCCCGATCCGTGCCGGCGGCGACCATGACGGCGGTACCGTCCGGCAGCCGCATCAGGCGCAAGCTGTCGGCCGGCAAGGACAGATCGGTACGGTCATGCTCGACCAACTCCCCGCCCTGGCCCTCGAGGATCAGGACGGTCGGCTCTTCCCTGCCGGCGAGAAACAGTTCCGACGAGCCGTCCCCCTCGGCATCGAACACCGCCAGGGGACCGGGGACCAGGCCCGGGTCCAGGGAGCCGGCCAGGCTGAAGACACCCTGACCGCTCTGGGTCAGGATTCCCACGTCCTGGGACAGGTACCCCGACTGGGACACGTACAGTTCGGCCAGGCCGTCCCCGTCCAGGTCCCCGGCGGCCAGGGCGCCCGGCCGGTCCCCCACCGGCAGATCCTGGAACACCGCCCAGGACAGGCCCTCGCGTCCCAGGATCAGGATCCTGTCCATCCCCGGCAAGCTGACGGCCAGGCCGGGTTCGCCGGCCGTGCCCAGGGCCAGGGGGCAGACCGCGCCCGGATCCTCGGCCACGTCGATGCTCTGAATCTCCTGGAAATACGGCGCCGACATCTCGACGCTGAAGAATGCCAGACGGTCGGGGTCGGCCAGGGCGGCGACGATCCCCGCATCGGCCATGGGCACGGGATCCGGCACCATGGCCACCGGCGTCCCCCCTGCGAAATACCGGGTCAGCACGCCCACCTTGCCCACGGCGGGTCGGAACTGGGTCAGGGCCAGGAAACCGTCGGCGGTACCTGCAACCAGCAGGCGCTCCGAACCGGGCAGACCGGTCACCGGCGAGATACTCACGGTGGTGGTGTCGAGCCCCACCACCAGGGGTCCCGGAAAGTCCACGCTGCCGGTCGTATCAGCCAGGACGACACCGATCAGCATGACAGCCAGCAGGGGCGGCAACAGCAGCCATACCGGCGGTCGCCCAACCGGGCGCGGGACTACCGATAGACATCTGCCAGCCCGGGAAAAAGGCAACCGGTGGCTCCTTCTGGTAACCGCTCGGAAACTCGACATGATACCCATTATATACGGATGGCGGGTCTCTATTGCCAAACCACCCCTGATCATCGATCCGGGTTTATGCGGGTTAAGGGTTGAATCCTGGCACCCGCCACCTTAGATTATCATTATTGTTGCCATTCGGCCGCACCCCCGCTTAAACCGGGTTGTCCCGGACAGGAGTCGAGTTCATGTCCCACAAGTCTTTGACCCTCTTCGTCGCCGGATTATGCTTTCTCGTCGGAACCCTGGCCCAGGCCCAGGACGACGGCAACACCAAGGTATTCAGGCTTCTGCGGGACGACCAGGTGGCCAAGAAGAACCTGGAACAGGAAAAGACCGAAGCCAAGCGATGGGAACCCCGCCTGGAAGCGGGGCAGATGGAGATTGGACTTTCCCTGGGCATGCTCGATCTGAACAAGACGATCCTGCAGCAGGACCAGGTCATCTACAAGTACAACGACGACGCGACCTACTGGGGAGACGTGGAGATCAAGGGCGCCGGAGCCTTCAACCCGGTGTTGCGGATGGGCTACAGCCTGCGGCGCTGGTTCGTCCTCGAGGCCATCGGCGGCCTCTCGTTCGCCGACTACTCGTCCTCCATCACCAACCGCCACCGGCGCAAGAACGAGGCCGGGGCCCCCGTCGATTTCGAGGAGCCGGCCCTGGGCGAGTTCGACGCCGAGGCGCGATCCCTGCTGACGGTCCAGCTGGGTCTGAACGCCATCATCTACCCCTTCGACATCCACGGTGACGGACGCGGCCGGTGGCATCCCTACCTGACCGGCGGTTTCGGGCGCATCTGGTACGACATGAACAGCAACTACAACGACGGATCCACCGGCGCCAACGATCTGAACTTCGGGGGCGGCATCCGTCTGCTGACCGACCGCACCATCAGCATCCGCATCGAAGCCCTGCTCCATCGCAACACCCTGGAATGGGAACCGGTGGAGAACTTCCGCTCCCTGGACGAGGGCACGCTGCTGGTACCCCTGGAAGAATTCCCCGTCAACCCCGACGGCAGCTTCGAGGAGATTCCCATCACCAGCTTCGAGCCCATCGACATGACGGTCCTGAACCTGTCCATCGGGTTCCAGGGGAATTTCTGATCTCGGCTCTTTTGCGGCTTACGGATCCGTTTCCAGGATCTCCCGCCTGAACTCCAGCGCCTCGCGGACATGCCCGGGTGTGATCTCGGCTGTGCCGTCCAGCACGGCCAGGGTGGCCGCCACCGACGTGCACCGGGTGACCCCCCGCAGCGAAAGTCCCAGGGGTTCCCTCAACTCATCCAACAACACAGCCGCCGCTTCTGAAAGAGGTGGCCGCCCACGGGCCAGATGCTCACGGGCCCGGCTGATGTGCCCGGGTGTCGGCGTTTCCCGCCACCGGCGGTCGGGGCCGACCGGCCCAACCGGGCCGCCGGACGAATTCGGACCGGCGGAACGATTCAGAAAGGTTCCCTGCCACCGACCTACCTCCACGAACAGGTCGAACCTGTCCAGCAGGGGCCCGGAAAGCCGGCTGCGATGCCTGGCCAGATCCCCCGCGCTGCACCGGCAGGGCCGGATCCCGCTGCCCAGGTAGCCGCATTTGCAGGGGTTCATGGCCGCCACCAGTTGAAAATCGGCGGGGTAGACGCGGCTGCCCGTGCCCCGGACCATGGTCAGACGTCCGTCCTCCAGCGGTTCGCGAAGGATCTCCAGCACCCCCGGCTTGAACTCGGTCAGCTCGTCCAGGAACAGGATGCCCCCGTGGGCCAGGGTCACCTCCCCCGGATTGAGGCCCGGCCCGCCCCCGGCCAGACCCGCCCGGGTCGTCGTGTGATGAGGGGAGCGTAGCGGAGGCCTGGTCATCAGCCCCACCGGCCTTGCCAGGCCCGCGGCGCTGTAGATGCGCGTGACCTCCAGCGCCCGCTCCTGGGGCAGGTCGGCCTGCAGCCCGGCCAGCAGCCGCGCCAACCGGGTCTTGCCCGTGCCCGGCGGGCCCACCATCAGCAGGTTGTGACGCCCCACCGCGGCCACCACGGCTGCCTTGCGGGCCAGGGGCTGGCCCTCGAGATCCGCCAGCAGACCCACGGCCCGGACAAAATCGCCGGTCCCGGACGGAGAAGGAAGATCCGGAGCCTCAGACTCAGGGACAGGATCCGGAAGCACACCGCTGTCGATCCAGGCCAGGACCTCGTTCAGGTTGTCCGCCGCAATCACCCGGAAACCCGGGGCCAGGGCCGCCTCCTGGGCCTGGGAACGCGGCACCACCACGGTATGGGCGGTCCCGGCCAGGGACAGCAGGATGGGCAACAGACCGCGCAGGGGACACAGATCCCCGAACAGGGAAAGCTCCCCCAGGAACAGGGCCGCCAGCCGCCCGGCCGCCTCCTGCGGCCGCGGCCTGCGGCGAAAGCCCCCGGCGGCGGCCACCACGCCCACGGCCATGGCCAGGTCGCAGAAGGCCCCTTCCTTGCGGACCCCGGCGGGAGCCAGGTTCACCGTGATCTTGCCGGGGGGAATCTTCACGCCGCTGTTGCGCAGGGCAGCCAGGACGCGGTCACGGCTTTCGCGCACCTCGGTGTTGGGCAGACCGACCAGGCTGAACCCGGGCAGCCCCCGGCTCAGGTCCACCTCCGCGGTCACCGCCAGCCCCTCGAGGCCCTGGAGAACACCGGTCTTGATCCTGGTCGCCATGGCACCTCCGGCTACCAGGTATGCAAGAGAGATTCCGCCGCCGTCGCCTGCGGAACAGGGCCTGCGGGTCCGATCCGGCCACCGGCATGACAAGCGGGATTGACGGAAAAAGGTCTGATCGTCAACCGGCGGCGACAGCCTCATCTGCCCCGAATAGACGACAGCGGGCCCTTCCCGGAGGAAGAGCCCGCTGCGTGAACCAAGTCCGGACCACCGGGGGTCCGAAGGCGATCCTACAGATCGTGGGGACGGACGGTCTTGCGGCCGTTGTCCAGCGCCCGCTTCTCGGCGGCCTTGATCATCTCCCGAACCTTGGCGTCCAGGGCGGCGTAGAACTCGCCGGAGACGTTGCAGTTCTTGACGGCTTCCTTGGTTTTGCTCTTGCTGATGATCATGTCTGCCATGGGGATCCTCCCTTGGTAAAAGACTCCTTCCCACACCGGGCCCCAGACGCCGCACGGGCTCGGACCGGAAACGGGAAAGTCGGAATTCGCGGTCGCATGCCCGGTATCATCCCGGATTCACGGAGCCGCGCCACAATCGCCTCGACACTCGATGCTGTCAAGAGTAGTTTTCTGCAGGATTCATGCATGAGAAACGATCTCCCGGGCCTGCAGGTCCGGAAAAGCTACCAGAAGGAGGCCACCATGGCCAGTGAAAAGGTCCTGGAATACCTGGACGAGAACCATCAGAAGCACGTGGATCAGCTGTGCGATTTCCTGCGCATCCCCAGCGTCAGTTCCCTGAGCGAGCACAACGAGGATGTCAAGCGCGCAGCCGCCTTCGTCGCCGGGGAGCTGGATAACCTGGGCCTGAAGGTCGAGACCATCGACCTGGGCGGCCACCCCCTGGTGTACGCCGAGAGCGAGCTGCGGCCCGACCGCAGGACCCTCCTGTTCTACGGCCACTACGACGTGCAGCCGGTGGACCCGGTGGAGCTGTGGACCCATCCGCCCTTCGAACCGGTCATCGAGGACGGCGTCCTCTATGCTCGCGGCGCCAGCGACGACAAGGGACAGCTGTACGCCCA
>CAYPVD010000049.1:0-15915 GCA_964414055.1 uncultured Fibrobacteraceae bacterium | reverse complement strand
CAGGGTCAGGATGAGGGTGCGGATGTGGCTGCCGTCCACGTCGGCGTCGGTCATGATGATGACCTTGTGGTACCGCAGCTTTTCGATGTCGAAGATGCCCGCGCCGACGCCCGTGCCCAGGGCGGTGATGATGGTCTTGATCTCGTCGTTGCCCAGCATCTTGTCCAGGCGGGCCTTCTCCACGTTGAGGATCTTGCCCTTGAGCGGCAGGATGGCCTGGAAGCGCCGGTCCCGGCCCTGCTTGGCCGAGCCGCCGGCGCTGTCGCCCTCCACCAGGTAGATCTCGCATTCGGAAGGATCGCGGCTGGAACAGTCGGCCAGCTTGCCCGGCAGCGCCGCCGAATCCAGGGCGGACTTGCGCCTCGTCAGGTCGCGGGCGCGCCGGGCCGCCTCGCGACCCTGGGCCGCGGCCACGCACTTGGCGATGATCTTCTTGGCCTCGCGCGGATGCTCGTCCAGGTACTGGGCCAGGTGCGTGTTGACCAGGGCCTCGACCTGCCCCTTGACCTCGGTGTTGCCCAGCTTGGTCTTGGTCTGGCCCTCGAACTGCGGTTCGGGAATGCGCACCGCGATGATGGCCGTCAGGCCCTCGCGCACGTCGTCGCCGGACAGGCCCTTCATGTCCTTCTTCATCAGGCCCGAGGCGTTGGCGTAGGTGTTCAGGGTGCGCGTCAGGCCGGCCCGGAACCCCGACAGGTGGCTGCCCCCCTCGGTGGTGTTGATGTTGTTGGCGAAGGTGAACAGGGCCTCGCTGTAGCCGTCGTTGTAGTCCATGGCGATCTCCACCTGGACCGCGTCCTTCTCCCCGTTGAAGTAGATGGGTTGGGGGCAGATGACGTTGCGGTTCTCGTTGAGCCACCGGACGTACTCCACGATGCCGCCCTCGAAGTGGAAGGTCTCCTCGCGGACCTTCTCCTTGTCCCTGACGTCGCGCAGGGTGATGCGCACGCCGCGGTTCAGGAAGGCCAGCTCGCGCAGCCGACTGCGCAGGGTGTCGTAGGCATAGACCCGCTCGGGAAAGATCTCCGGGTCGGCCTTGAAGGAGACCGTGGTTCCCGTCTGGTCCGGCGGGCAGGTCCCGGTGGCGGTCATCTCCCCGGTCTTGGCGCCCCGCGCGAACTCCATGGTGTAGACCTTGCCGTTGCGGCGGACCTCGGCCCTCAGCCACTGGGACAGGGCGTTGACGCAGCTGACGCCCACGCCGTGCAGCCCCCCGGACACCTTGTAGCTGCCGTGGTCGAACTTGCCGCCCGCGTGCAGGCTGGTCAGCACCACCTCCAGGGCGGGCTTGCCCTCGGTCTTGTGCATGTCCACGGGGATCCCGCGCCCGTTGTCGGTCACCGTGATGATGTCGCCCTCGTCGATGATCACCTCGATGGCGTCGCAGTAGCCGGCCATGGCCTCGTCGATGGAGTTGTCCACCACCTCGTACACCAGGTGATGCAGACCGCGCACACCGGTGTCGCCGATGTACATGGCCGGGCGCTTGCGCACCGCTTCGAGCCCCTTGAGCACCTGGATGCCCTGGGCCGTGTATTCCTCGGCAGCCGCTTTCGCCGCCCCGTTTTCCTGTCTTGCTTGTTCTGTCATGGGTTGCCTTTTTCCGGGTCGCTCAGCATGAAAAAATGGATCAGGACCGGCGGCGTCCGACTCCCGGCCGGTTGCTCCAGCGCAGCTCCCGGACGGATCCGGACCCGTGCCGCGCGTTGAGCTTGGTCAGGATCTGCGCCGCCAACATGTTCACTTCCTGGCGCCAGGCTCCGTGGTCGGCCGCCAGGACCAGAACTCCGTCCTCGATGTCCAGGGCCTGCACATGGGCCGCGATGTCCGTGCCGACTATCTCGGCCCAGCTGCCCAGCAGTTCCCGTTCCCGAAAGCGGTCTTCCAGGCCCAGGGTGCGCAGGGCCGACCTGACGATCCCGTCGATGGGCCGCAGGCCGGAACCGTCATGCTGCCGGCGAGAGAACCGTTTCATCTCGGCACGTTCCTTGTTCGGGCCTTATCGGTCATCCGGCGTCACCTCGCCGGCCCGCACCCGCCATCGGCGCATTTCGGCGGGTTGCCAACCTTCCACGTCCTCGGGCCGCGCCGTGGCGATGAAGACCTGGTGCAGGCTGGCGGCCATTTCCTGCAGCCGCCGGGCTCGTTCACGATCCAGCTCGCTGAAGATGTCATCGAAGAAGATGACGGGCCTGATCCCCTGCGTGGCGAACAACACGTCGCTGCGGGCAAGGGTCATGGCGATGGCCGCGGATCTGGTCTCGCCCTGGGATCCGAACTGGCGTAGATCCACCCCGTCGAGCCGCACTTCGAGGTCGTCGAACTGGGGGCCGATAAGCAGTCTTCCGCGCCGGATTTCCTGCTCCATAATATAGTCGAATTCGGCGCTGATTTCCTCCGCTAATTGCTTTTGATACAGGGGATCTTCAAATCCTGTCCCGGGCATTTTCTTCACGCATTCCAGCCGGGGCAAATAGACCAGCTCGAATTCCAACTTATTATCCAGCAGCGTGTTGTGGTTGTTCCGTACGAACCCGTTGAGAAGTTCGGTTTCCTGCCGCCTGCCACAGCAGACGATGGCTGCCGTACGCGCCAGCTCGCGATTCCAGGCAACCAGCTCCCGGCGGGTGATCGAGCCGTCGATCACGCCCCGGCGCAGATCCCTCAGCAGGGACGCCTTCTGCCTCAAGGCCCGTTGCATGGCGGACAATTCCCCCATGAAAACGGGGTCTATCTCGGACCGTCCCTGGTCAAGGTACTGGCGGCGGTAGCGGGGTCCGCCCCGGACCAGAAGGGTGGTGTCGGGGTTGAAGAATACCGTGGCCAAACGCCCGACCAGATCTGTCCTGCGCGTGACCAACTCGCCGTCGATGCGGAAGCGTCTCTCGCCCCGGCGGTCGAGCCCGAACTCGCAGGTGAAGATCGTGTCCTGCTTCCGCGCCACTTCCAGGCGTACATGCAGATCCTCGCGGTCGAAGGCGATGAGATCCTCGCTGCGGCAGCCGCGGTGCGACCGCCCGAGGGCAAAGAAGTTGAGAGCTTCCAGGAGGTTGGTCTTTCCCTCGCCGTTTCGCCCCAGGACGAGGTTGACCCGGGGCGAAAAATCGAGGGTGCCGGCGGTCAGGTTCCTGAAACCGGAGTAGCTGGCCGACCGGATGTGCAAATCAGTCTCCGGCCAGCCGCAAAGGCATCAGCAGGCACAGGACGCCCGTCTCATCGCCGCTCTCGCTGACCGGCTTGATCAGGGCCGCGCTCTGGGCGTCGCGCAGGGACAGGACCACTGAATCGGTGCGGATGTTCTTGAGGATGTCCTGCAGGTACGTGTAGTTGAAACCGATCTCCATGGCCTCGCCGTCGTACGCGACCTCGATCTCGTCCTCGGACTGGCTGCCGTCGGTGCCACGGGCCGAGAGTTCCATGCGCCCCGCCTCGATGCCCAACCGGATCTGGCTGCTCATGCGGTCGGCCGTGATGGAAACCCGCCTGATGGCCTGGATGAAGGAGGCCTTGTCGATGGTCAGATGCTTGTCGTTGTCGCCGGGAATGACGGCGTGGTAATCGGGGAACGGGCCTTCGAGAATCTGCACGTGCAGGATCGTCTCACCCGAGCGGAAGGATAGCTGGTTGTCGGTCATGAACACGGTCACCGGCCGCAGGCCATCCTCGCCCGTTTCCATGGCGGCCACGATGCGGGGCAGATGGCGCAGGCCGGAAGTCCGCACGATGAGGTCCTTCTGACCGGGAGCATCCCATTCCATCTTGCGGGTGCTGAGGGCCAGCCGGTGGGCGTCGGTGGCCACCAGACTCAGGGAGTCGGGACGGATCTCCCACAGGATGCCCATGAGAGCAGGCCGTGTCTCATCGCGCGACACCGCGTAATTGGTGTCGTTGATCATGTCCACCAGGATTTGCCCGTCCACCTCGAAGCCGTTCTTCTCCACCAGCGGCTTGAGAGCAGGGTACTCGTCGGCCTTCATGGTCTTTTCGGTGAGTCTGGTCTTGCCGCCTACGATCTGGATATCCTGACCCTTGGTGGATACCGTGATCTTGCCCGGTCGCAGGCTGCGGACGAACGGCACCAGCTTGCCGGCCGGGACGGCGACCTTGCCCGGACTTTTCACGGCCAGCTGGTTCGTGCCGGTGATGATGGAATTCTCGAGGTTGGTAGCCGACAGCGTCAGGCGCTTGTCATCGACCTCCATCAGCACGCTGGTCAGGATAGGCATCGGGGTCTTGGTCGGCACCACATTCACAACCATGTCCAGGGCTTTCTGGAACTCCTCCTGCTGGATCTCGAATTTCACGATTTGATCCTCCGCTCCAAGGTGACGAACCAAGACATCGATTCCGGGAGAGCCATGATAGGAGATCCGACCCTTCCAGGCAAGCTCCGCCTGACCTCCCTCTTATCCTTTATGGATAATGAAAAAGTAGTCATAGATACAGGGGCTGGGGATAACAGGGACAACCATGAGAATATCCTTTTCAGCACCTCTGACGACCACTTTCAAGAGCTTTCTCGAGGGGGAAAAGATCGGGATAACCTGGCGGGTTATCCGGACTGTCCCCCGTGGGCGAAAATGATGATCGCAACCGGCGGATCTGCTGCCTGGAACAGCCCCTCTTATCCCCCAAGTTATCCCAGGAAAAAATCAGGGTTGGATGCGCCGTTCCCGCAGCTTGTCCTGCAGATTCCGTACCGCGCCCCTGAAGCGCGGATCGCTCCCCATCTCCTTCTGGATCTTCTGACAGGCATGAGCGACGGTGGAATGGTCGCGGCCGCCGAAAGCGCGGCCGATTTGATTGAGGGAGGCACCGGTCATCTCACGGGCCAGGTACATCGCGATCTGGCGGGCTCGGGCCAGGTCCTGGGTGCGTCGTTTGGACTTCAATTGATCGACGGATAGATCATGGGCGTCGCTCACGACGGTCATGACTTCGGCGATCTTGATCGGCCCGACGGAATGACCCTGGAAAAAGGAGGAGAGAACCTCGGAGGCCATTTCCAGGGAAATTTCCCGCCCGGTCAGACTCGCGAAGGCCAGCAGACGAATCAGTGCCCCCTCAAGACGGCGGATATTATCGGTGATGTGCTCTGCAATATAGGTAATGACGTCGTCGGGGATGTAGATCTGGTTGACTTCCACCTTGCGCCGCAGGATGGCCATGCGGGTCTCCAGATTGGGCGCTTGGATATCGGTGATCAATCCCCATTCGAAACGGGAACGCAGACGCTCCTCCAGGGTCGTGATTTCCTTGGGTGAACGGTCGGATGTGAGCACGATCTGCTTCTTGAGATCGTACAAGGCGTTGAAGGTGTGAAAGAACTCTTCCTGGGTGGATTCTTTGCCTGCCAGGAACGCCACATCGTCCACCAGCAGGACATCCATGCCTCGATACTTCAACTTGAATTCGGGGGTCCGGTTGTCCCGGATGGAACCGATGAGCTCGTTCATGAAGGACTCGGCGGTGATGTAGCAGATCTTCTTCTGCGGCCAGTTGATGGCGATCTCGTTGCCTATGGCGTGCATCAGGTGGGTCTTACCCAGGCCGACTCCCCCGTGAATGAACAGGGGATTGAAACGGTCGCCCGGGTTGCGGGCGATGGCGGACGCGGCCGCGAAGGCCAGATCCGTACCCGAACCCACGACGAAGTTCTTGAAGGTGTAATCGGGGTTGAGGTTGAAGACCTGACTGACCCGGGCGGCAGGCGCCTGGTTCTCCACCCTGGCCGCGGGCGGCATATCCGGTAGAGCGTCCGATTCCAGGGGTTCGGCATCGCCGGGGAAGGCCCCCAGGGGATTTCCTCCCGGGGGAACGGCTCCCTCGGCGACGAAGAGCCGGAATTTCACGTCCCGGCTGAAATAGACCGAGCCGGCCTCGTTGAGGATATCCAGATGATGCTCGCTGAACCAGTCCAGGAAGAAATGATTGGGACAGGTAACGAGAAAATCCCGGCCTTCCTGTGCCTCGGGATGCTTATCGGCCGGCAAAAGGGGTAGAAACCAGGTGTTGAAGGTCTGCTGGGCAACCTTTTGACGGACCAGATCGAGGATTTCAGGCCAGTGGGAATCGAGATGAGGGACGAGGGAAGAAGCTTGCCTGTCTGTCACTGACACCACATTCCCCTTGAGTTATCCCCAACACACAAAAAACAGAACAACCACGAAGACAATAAGTTAAACCAACCAGGAACCAGACAGAAAAAGTTATCCACAATCCCCGCAGGCTGTGGATAACTTGCCGGTATACTCCCTGCCGTTATCACCACCTGGGACGAAACTAGCATTGCTCCCCGCGCCTGGGCAAGCATTTTTTCCAATCCTTCACCAAGGTCGAGGCGGGCAGGCGGGCAACCACTTGAATTTGTTAAAGGTGGAAAAAACAAGGATTTTTTTGGCGGTGGGCGAGAGAAACCCGCCGGGAAATCGGCGAAAATATTTCCCCCCTGAAACGGGCTTGCCCGGCGGTGGATAACCCGCTGTTTTTCTTGACACTGGCCAGGTGTTTCATTAATCTTCCCCGGTTGAACAAAAACCAGAAGGAGATATCCGTGAAGCGGACATTTCAACCGAGCAATCTCAAGCGGGCGCACCGGCATGGTTTCCGCAAGCGCATGTCGACCAAGGCCGGCCGCCTTGTTCTCAAGCGTCGGCGGGCCAAGGGCCGCAAGCGCATTTCCGCTTGATTCATTGACATCAGGCATCCCGTTTCCACGCCGGGCGGACAAGGACTCGGCCCCATGAAACGGCGATCCCTGGCGAAAAAGTCGGAATTCCACGAGGTCTACGAGCGGGGCGCCAAGAAAGTTGGCCGCCTTCTCGTAGTTTATCTGTTGGATGGCCCCGACCAGGCCGGAGCCGTGGTTGCCAGCCGAAAGATCGGCAACGCCGTCAGGCGCAACCGGGCCAAGCGACTGCTGCGCGAAGCTCTGCGCAAGAGCGTTCTTGGTCGGCCCCAGGGTCATGAGGTCATCCTGACCAGGTTTTTTCCGGTCCCCGCGCGGATGGATTCCGCAGCGGACATGACCAGGGGTCTGTGGGTCGTCCTGGTGGCCAGATCGGCCATTCTGGAAGCCGGCGCCGAGGAAGTCCGCGCCGAACTCGATCACCTGCTGGCCGGCCCCTGATGGCCCGCGAGGCCAGAGGTCCGGATCCGGAACAACCTGGCAACAAGCGTCCGCCGCCCCGCCCGGTACGAATCCAGGGGCAGGATGCAAGCGGGTTGTCAATGTGGCGTTTGCCCTATGCCGTGATCATTCTGTACAGGCGCTGGATTTCTCCGTTGCTGCCTGCGACCTGTCGTTTCCACCCCACTTGTTCCGCATACGGCGCCGAGGCCCTGCAGCGATTCGGCCTCTGGCGCGGGTCATGGTTGACCCTGCGCAGAATCGTGCGCTGCCATCCCTGGCATCCGGGTGGTTACGACCCCGTTCCTCACCGTCCTGCCCACCGGGAGAACAGCGCGGTTGCGACCACGCCCCCCCGGCACACCTCCTCTCATTGCAATCCTGGAGACCCTGCCCATGGATAGGCGTACATTTTCGGCCCTGGTCCTGATCTTCCTGATTCTGACCGGTTATCCCCTGTTCATGCAGAAGTTCTTTCCCGGTGTCATGCCGTCGCCGCGGACGGAACAGGCCGCTGCCGACAGCACGGCCATCTCGGCCGCCGATTCCACGGCGAAAGGGGCGACGGGGCCTGTAACCACTACCGCTTCGACCGCCGAGTCGGAGACCCCCTTCGTCCCCGCGGCTGAAATGCCCGTTCCGGCCAACCCCCTGGCGCCCAGGGACCAGGTGCAGGAAAGATCCGTGGAGGTGCGCACGCCCCTGTATGCCCTGACCATTTCCACCAAGGGGGGCCGGATCGTCCGGTGGGATGGCTTGAAGTTCAACAGCTGGAAAGGTGGCGTGGTCAACCTGATACCCGAGGAGATTCCCGACCACGGCCTGGACATGGTCCAGTTCCGCGGTGCCGATCTGGATCTCGGGGGCATCATCTATCAGTCCGACACCGAAGCGATCAATCTGGACGAGGGCTCGGGGGAGGCGACCCTGGTCCTGAGGGCGCCCCTGGCGGGAGGGCTGGAGGTCCGGAAAACCTACACGTTCAACCCCGAGACCTACGATTTCGTGGTCGAGTTGGTGATCGCCCGCACCGGGCCGACCGCCGAGGCCACCCTGGCCAAGGTGGGAGCACCCGAAACGATCCGGCTGGGCTGGAATCAGGGCATCATGCCCACCGAACGCGTCCAGCGCATGGAGGCGGCCTCCATGCGCGCCCTGGCCAAGGTGGGGGACGAGCTGCACTTCAAGAAGCACACCGAGCTGGTCAAGAGCCTGGAGAAGGCTTCGGGCCAATGGCATGGATCGGTGATGTTCGCCGGTCTGCAGGACAACTACTTCACGGTTGTCGGCATGGTTCCCCGGGAGCAGGGGGAACCGGTCGAGGGCACCATCCGCCTGGGCGGCGATCAGGACACCGGGACGCAATCCTGGTCCATCGATCTGCCGGCCCGGCGCGGCGGCGGCGATGTGATCGCCAAGGCGAGCCTCGACTTCTACATCGGCCCGCAAGAGGCCGATCTGCTCCGGTCCTACGGAGTAGGTCTGGAAAAAACCGTGGACCTGGGGTGGAAGATCTTCCGCCCCTTGGCCGAGGTGGTCCTGTGGGGAATGAACCTGATGCACAAGGTCATTCCCAACTACGGGCTGATCATCATCATCTTCTCGATCCTGACCAAGGTGATGTTCTATCCCCTGACCAAGACCTCCACCAAGTCCATGAAGAAGATGCAGGAGCTGCAACCCAAGCTGAAGGCCCTGCAGGAGAAGTACAAGGACGACAAGGAAAAGCTCAACCAGGCGACCATGAAGCTGTACAAGGACGAGAAGGTCAACCCGGCTGCCGGCTGTCTGCCGCTGCTGGTTCAGACGCCGGTCTTCATCGCGCTGTACCAGGCCCTGAGACACACCATTTCCTTGCGCGGCCAGCCGTTTGTCGGCTGGATCACCGACCTGTCCCAGCCTGACGCCCTCACGACCATGCCGTTCTCGTTGCCGTTCCTCGGCAGCGACCTGAATGTGCTGCCGATCCTGATGGCCGTGGCCATGTACTTCCAGACCAAGCTCACCCCGACCAGCGGCGCCGGCGGCCAGATGGCCGCCATGAACACGATGATGCCGCTGTTCATGATCTTCATCTTCTACAACATGCCGTCCGGATTGGTTCTGTACTATCTGGTCAACACGATCCTGCAGGGATATCAGACCTGGCAGATCCAGAAGACGGCACCAGGGAGCGAAGGAGCTCAAACAACATGAACGACAAGGTAGAAACCCAAGGCAAGACGGTAAAGGATGCTGTCGCCGAAGCCCTGCTGCGCCTCGGCGCGCGGCGCGAAGAAGTCATCGTGAAGGTCGTCGAGGAACCCAAGAGCGGGTTCCTGGGCCTGCTCGGCGGCCGGCCGGCCAAGGTGCTGGTGGAGAAGAAACGCGGTGATCGTTCGCGCGGGGGCAACCGACGCCGGCGGACCCCCGGGGGACACAGCCTGAGCGACGACAAGGGTGCCCGCGGAGCCCGGGAAGGACAGAACGCCCGGGGAGATTCGCGCAGGGGAAGAAGGCCCGCCGCCCGCAGTGAAGACGACCGGCAACAGGGTCGCGGCCGCAGGCCCCGCCGGGCCTCCGAGAACGAGGAGCAGCGGCAGGATGGACGCCGCGAGGAGCGTCGTGACAGTGGTCGCAACGGAGGCCGCGACGGAGGCCGGAGGGATAATCAGGGACAGTCCAAATCCCGTAACCGCCGTCCTCGAGCCGCAGCCAAGGCCGAACCGGGAACCATGGAACAGGACAAGAACGTGCGCACCGAGGGCGAAAGGCCCAGCGGGCGCAATCGCCGCGGCAGTCGCGGGCGCAACCGCCGACCCCGTGAACAAGCCGCGGAACAGCCGCGCGAGACAACGACCCGGGCCTCGGCCAACGAGAACCGGCCCCGCGACACCGCGCGGACGGAACCCAGGCGAAGCGAGCCGCGGCGCCCGGCCCCGACACGCGAAACCGTGTCCCCGGTCAACACCAACGAGCAGGAGACTTCCGGTATGGAAAGAAGACCCGAGGGGACAAGCGCAGTCGGCACCGTGATCCGTGAAGGAATCCCGGGGTCGGCCCACGCCAAGGCGATTCGCAACGTGGCGCCGGACGATCTCAAGGAAACGCTGGAGAAGCTCGCCGGCGGCATGCTGCTGCGCGCCGGCTTCCCCAACCGCTGCACAGTGGTTGACGGCGAGTACCTCCAGGTACGGGTCGTGACCGACGACGCCAGCGCCGGGATGCTCATCGGCCGCCATGGGGCCACGGTGGATTCGGTGGAACACCTGGTGGAGCGCATGATCAGCACGGTCAACGGCGACCGCGTGAAGATGAACCTGGACATCAACAACTACCGCCGCCGCCGGCAGGATACCCTTGCCGACCGGGTCTATGACGCGGTGAACAAGGTGAAGGAAACCGGCCAGGAATTCCACATGGAGCCCATGAACGCCAGGGAGCGGCGGCTGGTCCACCTGCAGGTGGCCGAGACCGAAGGGCTGAGCACCGTCACGGTCATCGCCGACGGGGCCAAGCACGTGGTCATCACGCGCTCCGATGGTACGGAAACGCCTGATGCCGCCGCCGATGTCGCCGCGGCGGAAGCGCCCGCAACGGTGGAGTCCGCCGAGGGTTCCGAGGCCGAAGCCCGGGAATCATGACAGGAGCCGGCAGCGGGGGAGACGACGGTGAACAAGGTGCCAGACGACCAGACCACCGTCGTGGCCCTGGCCACTCCCGCGGGGGAAGGGGGGCTGGCCGTCGTGCGCCTGAGTGGTCCGGAGGCGGTGGTCATCGCCGCCAGGGTTTTTCGCGGCGGTAGTTTTCCCATCGGCATCAGGACCCACCGGGCGATTTTCGGGGAGCTTTTCCGCCCTGCCGCCGAAGGCACCGGACCGGCTTCAACGACCAGGGGCCGGGACGTGATCGATCACGTCCTGGCCCTTCCCCTTTTGGCCCCGCACAGCTACACGGGCGAGGACACCGTCGAGTTCTTCTGCCACGGCGGTCGCGTTGTCGCCTCGGAGGTTGTTGCCGCCTGCTGTGCGGCGGGAGCCCGCCCCGCCCCGCCTGGAGAGTTCACGCGACGCGCCTTTCTCAACGGAAAACTGACACTGGACCAGGCCGAGGCCGTGGCCGACCTGATCCATGCCGGCGATGTCCGGTCTGCCAGGGCCGCCGTGCGCCAGTTGCTCGGGGGATTCGACGCCGAACTCGCCAAGATCGAAGAGCCCCTGCTGGAACTCCTGGCCGAGCTCGAGGGGTCCCTCGAGTTCATGGCCGAGGAAGGGCTCACGGTGGACAGTTCCCGCATCATGGATGTTCTTGGCCGGTCGTGTGAGGCGATCGATGGATTGCTGCGAGTCGCACCGGCGGGCCGTCTGTTGCGGGACGGAGTGCAGGTGGTTCTGGTCGGCCCCCCCAACGTGGGCAAGAGCAGCCTGTTCAACCGGCTGGTGGGCGAGCAACGCGCCATCGTGGACGATGACCCCGGCACCACGCGGGATGTGATCAGCACCCGGGTCATCCGCGGCGGACAGTCGTTCGTTCTGCATGACACGGCGGGCCTGCGCACCGAAGCCGACAAGGTCGAGCGTAAGGGCATGGCCAGGACCAGATCCATGGCAGCGAGTGCCGACATCATTCTGCGGCTTGTCGCCTCGAACGAGTCCTCCGCCGACCAGGCGGGGGATCTTGACGGGGTGAATGCGCCAAGCCCCGGGGATGACACGAAACCGGTAACGCCGGTGGTCACGGTACTGACGAAGTGTGACCTTGCGGCGACAGGAGACACGACGATTTCTCCGGGCGGCGATGTCGCAGCCGGACGGATGATTGTCAGAACATCCAGCCGGACGGGCGAGGGGCTGGCGGAACTGTGGTCGGTCCTGGAGGATGTCACCGCCGGGTTTCACATCGATGAGGCGGTGTCCCTGGGGGTTGTCCTCAACGATCGGCACAGGGCCAGGCTGGAACAATGCCGGGCCGGGCTGCAGGAACTGATGGAGATGCACCAGCACGAACACCCGGCCGCCGAAGTGGTCGCCACCCTGCTGACGGGAATTCTGACGGGCCTGGGAGAGGTTTCCGGGCGCGTCTTCAGTGAACACCTGCTGGATTCCGTATTCCGGCGTTTTTGCGTGGGGAAATAGGGCATGGGCGGATCACGGTTCGATGTGATCGTTGTCGGCGGGGGCCATGCGGGTATCGAGGCCGCCCTGGCCTGTGCCCGCCTGGGTGCGAATTGCGCCCTGGTCACCCATGATATCGGGGAAATCGGCCGCATGCCCTGCAATCCCGCCATCGGGGGCCTGGGCAAGGGACATCTTGTACGCGAGATCGATGTGTTGGGCGGCGAGATGGGGCGGGCCATCGACGATACCGGCATCCAGTTCCGCATTCTCAACCGCCGCAAGGGACCCGCAGTCCGCTCTCCCCGCGCCCAGGCCGACAAGCACGCCTATCAGCGACGCATGGAGGACGTGGTCACCACCCAGTCCTCCTTGACCGTCATCGAGGGCGACGCCACGGGCCTCCTGGTGGAGGCGGGGCATGTAGCGGGAGTCCAGACCGGGGGCGCCGGCAGGATCACGGCACCGCGGGTCATCCTGTGTTCAGGCACCTTTCTTCGTGGGCTGATGCATGTGGGGGAAACCCGCACCACCGGGGGACGCGAGGGTGCCGCCAGCAGCGAGGGCATCAGCGCCGACCTGGCCCGGCTCGGGTTCACCCTGCGCCGCCTCAAGACCGGCACCCCTCCCCGCCTCCTGCGCGGCAGCATTGATTTCAAGCGGTTGACGCCCCAGCCGGGGGACGAGCAGCCGGTGCCTTTTTCCTTCCGCACCGGGCACTTCGCCCCCGACCAGGTCGAATGCCACCAGGCGAGCACCAACGCCGGGACCCATGAGATCATCGCCGCCGCCCTGGACCGGTCTCCCCTTTTCACGGGCCTCATCGCCGGCCGCGGGCCCCGCTACTGCCCATCCATCGAGGACAAGGTCGTGCGGTTTTCGGACAAGGACAGGCACCTCCTTTTCCTGGAGCCGGAGGGCCGGGACACGGACGAGATCTATGTCAACGGGCTCTCCACAAGCCTTCCGGCCGATGTCCAGATCAAGATCGTGCAGTCGATTCCCGGACTGGAACGAGCCCGGATAGTCCGTTACGGATATGCCGTCGAGTACGACAGCATTCCTTCCTGGCAGGTGGGGGCCGATCTGCAGGCCAAATCGGTGGAGGGTCTCTACCTGGCGGGCCAGATCCTCGGTACTTCCGGTTACGAGGAAGCGGCCGCCCAGGGGTTGATGGCGGGGGTCAACGCTGTGCGCGGACTCGACGGCAAACCGCCGGTGATACTGGGTCGGGATGAGGCCTACGCCGGTGTGCTCATCGATGATCTTGTCACAAAGGAGATCGACGAACCGTACCGCATGTTCACCTCGCGTGCCGAGCACCGCCTGCATCTGCGCTGCGACAATGTCGAGTCGCGCCTGGTGTCGGCAGCAGAGGAAATCGGTTTGCTGACCTCGCGGGAGCGGGATTTGCTTGTCCAGCGAAACGAGTTTGTTGATCTTGTGCGCACCCTGCTTGAAAAGTCGCGGGTCAGGATCTCCGGCAAAAGGGAAGTGGTTCGGGCTTCCCGGGCCCTGCGACTGGATGGCGTGGGGCTGGGAGACCTGGAAAAATTCGGGACCGAGGGGGTTGATCTCATAAACACAATCAATTTAGAATATAATAAACTACTAAACAATAAGATACCCCCGCATGTGGCGCAGGGGGCCCTGGAGCAGGTCGAGAACGACATCAAATACAGAGGTTATATTGTCAAACATGACAAGCTGTTACGCCAGCGAAGCCACCTCGACCACCTGGAATTGCCGACCGAACTGGATTACATGACAATCAAGGCCCTGAGTTATGAGGCAAGGGAAAAATTGAACCGGGTCCGACCCGTGACCCTGGGACAGGCCGGCCGAATCGATGGTGTGCGGGCGGGCGACTTGGCCGTTCTGACGGTTTTCATGAAACGATGGACCTCGGGAGCGGGGTAATGAGTCCTACAGGATCATCAACAAGGGCCGCCGATTCTGCAGGTTTTTTTGAAGAGTACATGCAGGAAATTTTGCGCTGGAACCAGACCATGAACCTTGTCTCCCGCAGGAATACCCTTCAGGTCTGCAACGGTCTTCTGGAGCAGTGCCGGGGTACGTTTCAACTTTTCTGGTCCTGGCTGGAATCCTCGGGTCTTGTGTCTGAACACGGCCGGCTGTTTTACGGGGATCTGGGTTCCGGTGCCGGCTTGCCGGGGGTTGTGTGGAATCAGTTGTTTCACCGGCAGGGTGCGGATGCCAGTACGGTTCTTGTCGAGCCGCGGGAGAAGCGCGCCTGGTTCCTGAATCGGGTGTTGGGTCTGGAAAATTGCACCCCGTTCCATGTTTTTCGTGGTCGCTGGGGGGATGAATGCGGTGATTGTGGCATTCTTGAACCGTCAAGCATCGCGGTTCTTTCTCTCAAGGCGTTGTACTTGAATGACCTACAAGTGCTCAAGGGGTTGGTTGCTTATGGTTCCAGGGCCGATGGCTTTGCTGGCGGGTTTGACAACATCGTCATCGTCAGGTTTTATCCTCCCGACCAACAACTGGATTCGGTAATTCTTTCTGACTTGGGAGATGCCTCCGATGTTGGGCCGTTGCTGGATTCCGGGCCCCGGATCATGCTCCGTCAGCGGCATATCCTTGGTCCCACCAAAGGGTTGCTACCTGCGAGTCTGGTTTTGACCCATTATGGTGTTCCAAAATCCTGATGTTCCACGTGGAACATGGAAGGAAATATCTTCCCGATAATCTTTCATTGTTCCACGTGGAACAATGGACCCCTCCCTTCGGTTCCTTGACGAAACCACCGAGTGCTTGATAGTTTTCGGCGGTACCGGGAAAATCCCGGGAGGGCTGAAAATTGAACACCGAAAGGCAAGGCCTTCATGTCCAAAATCATCGCCATATCCAATCAGAAGGGTGGAGTAGGGAAGACCACTACTGCGGTCAATCTGGCTGCCAGCCTTGCTGTGGCCGAAAAACGTTCCCTGCTTGTGGATCTGGACCCACAAGGCAACGCATCGAGTGGTGTTGGTGTAACAGGTTATGACAGCACAAGCTATGAGTTCATTGTGGGGGATGCCACGGTAGGAGAGACGATTCAGAATACCCCGGTTCCTTTTCTGGATGTCATACCGGCGGACCGACGCCTGGCCGGAGCCGAAGTTGAACTGGTCTCCCAGGAGATGCGTGAGCATTTCTTGAAAAATGCCGTAATACCCCTGCGGTCGCGCTATGATTACATCATCATTGATACACCACCCAGTCTGGGTCTGTTGACGCTGAATGCCCTGACTGCCGCTGATTCCGTGTTGATCCCCATTCAATGTGAATATTACGCCCTCGAGGGTTTGAGCCAGCTCTTGAGCACCGTTCAGTTGGTTCAGCGCAGCACCAATGCTGACTTGAGACTGGAGGGCGTGCTTTTGACCATGTTCGACCGCCGACTGCGGCTGAGCAACCAGGTTGCCGAAGAAGCCATAGATTTCTTTGGCGATGCGGTCTACGAAACCAAGATCCCCAGGAATGTACGCCTCAGTGAAGCGCCCTCATTCGGCAAACCGATTCTGCTGTATGATGTTGAGTGCGTAGGGGCCAAGACGTACCTGGACCTGGCGCAAGAGGTCATGAATCGCAACGAGAAAAAGGCCACGGCCTGATTATCCATCTTGTTTAAAGGGGCAAGGTTATGACGAAAAACCGAGTTCTCGGCAAAGGATTGTCAGCCCT
>CAYPVD010000048.1:3078-15998 GCA_964414055.1 uncultured Fibrobacteraceae bacterium | reverse complement strand
GTACCGCCGCGCATGATGGCGGCGATCTTGCGGGAATCGATGCGGTCGTTCTTCGCTTTCCCGCCGTGGATGGATTTCATGTATAATGCGTGTCCGAGGATGAAGGGAATGTCCTGCTCGGCGCAGAGGTCGGCGAGCCAGTACCAGGTGAAGATGCACTCGACGCCGACGACGATATCCTCGCGAAACGGTTCGATGGCTGCGAGGAAGGGCTCGGGCTCGGCGGGCAGGTTGCGGTGCAGGCGGACCTGGCCCTGCTGATCCAGGATGCAGACGTACATGGCCCGCGTGTGGAGATCGATACCGCAGTAGAACTGATGGGAGTGGGTGTAGAATCTCATTGGGGCTCCTCCTTCTTCTGGAGAAATGGGTGGTGCCATGACCCCAGCTTACCGCGAGGTAGGTAAGAAGGGGGCCTCAATGAGTATCAAGGCGCTGCATCTGACAGGCCACCGCGGCCCACAGGTGAGCGCCAGGTCGTTAGAAAGATAGGCGAAAAGGCTTGACAATGCCCCTAAATAGGTATATAATTTATACCATAATTACATACAGGGAGTGAAATGGAGTTCGAGTACGACGAGGCCAAGAGTCAAGGTAACAAAGAGAAGCATGGTATTGACTTCGTTGAGGCCCAGCTACTGTGGCTCGACGATATGCTGATTGAGATTCCGGCGCGTACAACAGATGAGCCGCGGTATCTGGTGGTTGGTCGGATCGCCGGAAGGCACTGGTCGGCAGTGATCACATACCGAGGTGATCTAGTTCGGCTCATTTCGGTTCGGCGCTCACGTAGAGAGGAGGTTGAAATCTATGAAGGCCCGTGATTTCGATGAGAAATTCGATCGGGAAGAGGATGTCACATCGGATCTGGATCTGTCGAAGGCCCGCCGGCGCAACCAGGAGCCCCGGCGGATCAACGTGGATTTCCCTACTTGGATGATCGAATCGCTTGATCGTGAAGCGAAGCGGCTGGGCGTGACCAGGCAGTCGATCATCAAGATCTGGATTGCAGAGATGCTCGAGCAGAAGGTGTCATAAGGGCAGTGGTCTGCTCCGCTTCGGCCTCCTTGTGGCGCTCCCGTTTTCCCGAATCCCTCAGCAGAACAACCCCCTCGTGACCTGCGCCACCGGCCCGGCGCTTGCGGCGGTAGCGGTGCCCTCCAGGCGGCGGCGCGTGAATTCCTCCATGTCCTTGTCCCCCCGACCTGACTGGTTGATCAGGACCAGGGTTTCGGCGGGCAGGGTGCCCTTGAGACGCTCCAGGTAAGCCAGGGCGTGGGCACTTTCCAGGGCGGGGATGATTCCCTCCAGGCGGCAGAGCCCACCGAAGGCCTCCATCACTTCCACGTCGGTGACGGCCTCGTACTGCACCCGACCCAGGTCCTTGAGATAGCTGTGCTCGGGCCCGATACCCGGATAATCCAGGCCTGCGGCGATGCTGTGGTTGCCCTCGGCGGTGACCGTACCGGCTTCGATGCAGTAGGTGTTCATGCCGTGGATCACGGCGGGTTTGCCGGTGGTCAGGGTGGCCGCGTGGCGATCGGAATCCACCCCGCTGCCGGCCGCCTCCACCCCGATCATCTTCACTTCCTCGTCGGCCAGGAAGGCGTGGAACAAGCCGATGGCGTTGCTCCCACCCCCGGCGCAGGCAACCAGCATGTGGGGCAGACGCCCTTCCTGGTCAAGCATCTGTTGGCGCGCCTCATGCCCGATGACCGACTGGAAATGACGGACCATCAGGGGATAGGGGTGAGGACCGACCACGGATCCCAGGAGGTAGAAAGCCGAGTCGGCCTCGGCCACCCAGGCGCCGATGGCCTCGTCCACCGCCGCGGTAAGGGTCTTGTCTCCGCTGGTGGCGGGGATCACCCGCGCGCCCATGAGCCGGATGCGGGTGACGTTCGGTTCCTGGCGACGCATGTCTTCCTCGCCCATGTAGATGTCGCACTGCAGGCCCAACCTGGCCGCCACGGCCGCCGTGGCCACCCCGTGCTGACCGGCACCCGTTTCGGCGATGAGCTTTTTCTTCCCCATCCGTCGTGCCAGCAACGCCTGCCCCAGACAGTTGTTGAGCTTGTGGGCCCCCAGGTGGTTCAGGTCTTCACGCTTGAGGAACACCTTGAAGCCCAGGTGTTCACTCAACCGCTCGGCCGGATAGACAGGGGTGGGCCGTCCGCCGTAGGTGAGCAGTTCGCGGGCCAGTTCGGCCTGGAAACCGGGCTCATCCTTGAATTCCAGGAAGGCGCTGGTCAGGGCCTCCAGGGGCGGCAGCAAGGGCTCGGGCACGAAGCGGCCGCCGTAGGGACCGAAGAAGCCCTTGGCATCGGGAACATCGAAGAGGTTTTTTTCGGAAGTGGACATGGTTGGCTCCTGTCGGGTTAAAAAAAAACCGGGCTCTTACGAGACCGGCGGTCAGTTGGCGCTGTTGATCGTTGGTTAAAGCAGCGCGCACCTCACCGTCCGGCAGGCAGGCCACCACCACTGACGGTTCGAGGAGATGCTGAAGGATCGCGTCAAGACATGTTCTTTCCGGCTGAACATCACTGAGCGGCGGGTCTGGCCGCCACGGCTGACTGCATGAACATACAGTATGGCGGCCGGTTTTGCAATAGGCGCCGAACGCCCATGTCCGCTCCCGTACGATGCCCGCGGGCACCGTGGCGGGAGCGGACCAGGCAGCTGCCGTCTAATCCTCGGCAGGTTTCTCCAGGCTGAACTTGGCCAGGTGTTCATACATGGCCCATCGCTCGTTGATCTGACGTTGCGCCGCGACCAACAGCTTCTGGGCCCGCTCGGGATCCCGCTTCTGCAGTTGCTGGAACCGGTTCTCGCCCTTGGCGAACTCCGTGAACGGTAGCGAAGGCGCCTTGCAGTCCAGCTTCAAGGGACGCTCGCCGGCCTTCAGACGCCGTGGGTCGAACCGGTACAGGGGCCAGAAACCGCTCTTGACCGCCTTGTCCTGCTGGGACAAACCACCCCGCAGATCGTAACCGTGTTCGATGCAGTGGCTGTAGGCGATGATCAGAGACGGTCCGGGATACGCGGCAGCCTCCCGCATGGCGTTGATCGTCTGACTGTCCTTGGCGCCGAAGGCCACCTGGGCCACATAGACGTGGCCGTAGGTGATGCCGATCATGCCCAGGTCCTTCTTCTCGATGGGCTTGCCGCTGGTGGCGAACTTGGCCACCGCCCCCAGGGGCGTCGCCTTGGACGATTGGCCGCCTGTGTTGGAGTAGACCTCGGTATCCAGTACCAGGATGTTCACGTCACGGTGGTTGGCGATCACGTGGTCCAGGCCGCCGTAACCGATGTCGTACGCCCACCCGTCACCACCGACGATCCAGATGCTGCGCGGCACCAGATAGCCCGCCAGTTCCCCCAACCGGCGCGCTTCGGGTTTGTCGATACCCTGGAGCTTGTCCCGCAGCAGCACCAGGCGCTCCCGCTGGGCGGCCAGGGCGACTTCGTCCACGGCCTCGGCGGCCTCCAGCAAGGCGCCTGTGAGCTCATCGCCGATCTCGCTGGAGAGTTCCCGCAGCAGCCGGTGCGCCTGCGCGGTGGCGGCGTCCACGGCCAGCCGGAAACCGAAGCCGAACTCGGCGTTGTCCTCGAACAGGGAATTGGACCAGGCCGGGCCGCGGCCCGCGGCGTTGACGGTGTAGGGCACGGTGGGCAGGTTGCCCCCGTAGATGCTGGAGCAGCCCGTCGCGTTGGCGATCAGCGCCCGGTCACCGAACAGCTGGGTCATCAGCTTGATGTAGGGCGTCTCGCCGCAGCCTGCGCAGGCACCCGAGAACTCGAACAGCGGCTCCAGGAACTGCGAACCCTTCACGTTGGTCTTGACCTGGGTCCGGTCGGGCAACGGCAGTTCGTCGAAGAACGCCCAGTTGGCCTTCTCCACGGCCAGATGCTCGCTGTGGGGCAGCATGGTCAGGGATTTGCGCGTGGGATCCTGCTTGTCGTGTCCGGGGCAGACCTCGGCGCACAGATGACACCCGGTGCAGTCCTCCGGAGCCACCTGGATGGTGTACCTGCTGTCGGGGAATTCCGGTCCCTTGTAGTCCAGGCCCTTGAAGCCATCCGGTGCCGTGGCTGCCGCGGCAGGTTCGTAAACCTTGGCGCGGATGGCCGCGTGGGGGCAAACGAAGACGCACTTGTTGCACTGGATGCAGAGTTCGGGATCCCAGATGGGAATTTCCTGGGCGATGTTGCGCTTTTCCCAGGCGGTGGTGCCCAGGGGCCAGGTGCCGTCGGGAGTGAACGCGCTGACGGGCAGCAGATCACCTTTGCCGGCCAGCATCATGGCCGTGACCTGCTTGACGAAATCGGGTGCGGCATCCGGCACCACGGGCGGGCGGGTACGCGTGGATGTCACCTCGTCCGGCACCTTCACCTCGTACAAGTGGGCCAGAGCGGCATCCACGGCGGCGAAGTTCTGCTTCACCACGGCATCGCCCTTTTTTCCATAGGTCTTGCGGATGGCATCCTTGATCTTGGCAATGGCCTCGTCGCGGGGCAGGACTCCGCTGATGGCGAAGAAGCAAGTCTGCATCACAGTGTTGATCCTGCCGCCCATGCCGGCCTCGCGGGCCACCTTGTAGGCGTCGATGATGTGGAAATTCGCTCTCTTTTCCACCAGTTGCTGCTGCACCTCACGGGGTAGTTGATCCCATGCCTCGTCGGCGCTCCAGGGACAATTCAGCAGGAAGGTGCCGCCGGGCACCAGCTTGTCCACCATGTCGTACTTGTCCAGGAAGACCGTCTGATGGCAGGCCAGGAAGTTGGCGCGGCTCACCAGGTACGGCGCCCGCAGCGGTCGCGGCCCGAAGCGCAGGTGCGAAATGGTCATGGCACCCGCCTTCTTGGAGTCGTAGACGAAATAGCCCTGGGCGTAGTTGTCCGTCTCGGTACCGATGATCTTGATGGAGTTCTTGTTGGCCCCCACGGTGCCGTCGCTGCCCAGACCGTAGAAGACAGCCCGCACCACGTCGTCCGGCTCGATGTCCCAGGATGAATCGTAAGCCAGGGACAGACCACTCACGTCGTCGTTGATGCCCACGGTGAAGTGCTGACGGGGGGTATCGCTACCCAGCTCGTCGAAAATGGTGCGCACCATGGCGGGGGTGAACTCCTTGGACGACAGACCGAACCGGCCGCCGATGATCAAGGGCGTCTGGGTCTGGGGCAACTCGCCGCGCTGGGCGGCTTCGGCCACGGCGGTCACCACGTCCAGGTAAAGAGGTTCACCGAGAGCGCCGGGCTCCTTGCTGCGGTCCAGGGCGGCGATGGCTTTGACCGTGACCGGCAACGCGGCCAGCAAGGCGGCCCCGTCCACCGGGCGGAACATGCGGACATTCAGCACGCCCACTTTCTCGCCGGAGGCCACGAGCTTTTCCACCGTGGCGCGGGTGGTGTCGACGCCGCTGCCCATGACCATGACCACGCGCTCGGCATCGGGGGCGCCGTGGTACTCGTACGCCCGGTAGGCGCGGCCGGTCAACTCGGCGAAGCGGTCCACCTCCTGCTGCAGGATGGCGGGGCAGGCGGCGTAGAACGGGTTGACCGCTTCACGGGCCTGGAAAAAGGCGTCGGGATTCTGGGCCGTGCCCCGCAGCACCGGACGATCGGGATCCAAAGCCCGGGCGCGGTGGGCGGTGACCAGCTCATCCGGCAGCATGGCGCGGATGTCGTCGTCCGTGAGTTCACTGATCTTGGCAATCTCGTGGGAGGTCCGGAAACCGTCGAAGAAGTGCAGGAACGGGATCCGTGAGCGCATGGCCGCGGCCTGGGCGATCAGGGCGAAATCGTGAACTTCCTGCACGTTGGCCGAGGCGAGCATGCCCCAGCCGGTTTGGCGGCAGGCGTAGACGTCGCTGTGATCTCCGAAGATGGACAGGGCGTGCGTGGCCACGCTCCGCGCCGCGATGTGAAACACCGTCCCGGTCAACTCGCCGGCGATCTTGAACAAATTGGGGATCATCAGCAGCAGGCCCTGACTGGCCGTGAAGGTGGTAGTCAGCGCGCCGGCCTGCAGTGAGCCGTGCACCGCGCCCGAGGCGCCGCCCTCGGACTGCATCTCCATGACGTCGGGGACCGAACCCCAGATGTTGGTCTTGCCTTGGGCCGACCAGGCATCCGCGTGCTCACCCATGGGCGACGAGGGCGTAATGGGATAAATGGCGATGACTTCGTTGGCCCTGTGGGCCACCGATGCGGCGGCCTCATTACCGTCGACCAGGATGGTTCTACGTTCCATGGCTCATTCCTCCTGTAGTATGATCGGGTCCCGCGTGACCCGGTGACGTTGGCAACAATC
Organism: uncultured Fibrobacteraceae bacterium; assembly: GCA_964414055.1. Classification (GTDB taxonomy): domain Bacteria; phylum Krumholzibacteriota; class Krumholzibacteriia; order LZORAL124-64-63; family LZORAL124-64-63; genus JAHJTW01. Next base: position 9,682 of record CAYPVD010000048.1, on the reverse strand, counting down.
GGTGTGTTGGTTGCAAGTTAACTGAAATAACTCACAAGGCCAGTACTGGCTCCTTGCGCCGACGATAACACGTGGTGGCCGGCCGGTGGATTGGACAGGAAATGGAAGTGAAAAATTGGATATCGCCGGTTTTATCGGTACCAGCCGGCCAAGGGCGTTCAGTCCTTCGGTACAGTCTGACCATGAGGAATCAGGGTGGCAATGGTAATGAATGACAAATCCGGTAAGGAGAAAATAGAAGCATTCACGCCCCGGGACTGGCAGCCCTTGTTCGCCCTGATCCCTGAAATCGAAGGCACATCAACCTTCGGTGAGTGGAAGGGGGGAGGCAAGGATCAAGAAGGAGTCATCCAGTTTCCATATTGCAACTCGGAACCCATCGTATCGCGATTCCTGGAAGTTGTTTATGACCTTCCCGTCATCATTGACTTCAACTGGGGCGCATGGGATGAAGGCCGAAAGATGACAGACGATGAGGGCTTTGATTTCGACTCCGTGGATCTATTCACGAAATGCAAGTTGATCACGGCCATCGTGCGGAGTGACAGGTTTTGCGAGGGCGCCTTGGTGTCGGCGTTCAAATCGGGCCTCATCCTGAAGATCCTGAAGTCCATGGAGAGGGAAGTGCATGGCAGGAGGCATTGAAACTGCCCATGACAAGTTGCTGTACGGGGCGGGCGAACCGCCTTCGGTCGGCTTTTCGGGAAGGCTGTGGGGCAACATGCCGGTGATGAGACAGAAGCCCATGCGAAACTTGATCTTGGCAGCGATGATGACCGTTGCCTTGGCTGCGGGAGTGGTGGTGGCAGAGGTGCCGTCGAGCGTACGATCTCGAAGTGTGATCGACCAGGTGGCACCCGGCCTGAAGGTTGCCCTGCACGAGAAAGGGCTCACCCTCGGCAGTCCGATCTTCATACGGATCTTCAAGGCCTCCCGGGAACTCGAGGTATGGGTGGAGTCAGGCCGGCGGTTCGAACTGTTCAAGACGTACAGGATTTGTGATTACTCGGGTGATTTCGGCCCCAAACTCCGTACCGGTGACGGCCAGAGTCCGGAAGGTTTCTACTTCGTTCCACCGGATCGGATGAATCCCTTGAGCCGTTTCCATCTTTCATTCAACCTGGGCTTTCCGAACGCGTACGACAGAGCGCTTGGGCGGACAGGGAGTTTCCTGATGGTCCACGGGGACTGCGTATCGATCGGGTGCTACGCCATGACCGACGCCGGCATAGAGGAGATCTACACGCTTGCGGATGCCGCGCTCCGGAATGGTTCTCCTTTCTTCAGGGTTCACGTGTTTCCTTTCCGCATGACATCGGAAAACCTGAAGGCCCATAGGAAATCCAAGTGGATTGAATTCTGGCGGAATCTGAAGGAAGGTTATGACTGGTTCCAGGAGTATCGACGACCACCGAACGTGGAAGTCGCCCAAGGAAGATACGTATTCAGTGCCGACTAAGCGGCCGTACCTGCCTGTGCGCGAGCCTGCGGAACATCTAAGGAATCCTGGTTGATTAGAAAGGACCGTGATGAAGGGCAGCACCCCGATGACTCATGTACCCGGCCATGTCCGCGCGGAGCGGATGGGAACGTTGATCCTGACCGTCGTCCCGCTGATCCTCATGCTGTGCATCTCCTGCGCCTGGGCGTCGGGACCGGATCTGCCGGTCAGGGTGCCGGATCTGCCCAGGTATGACCGGGCTCCCCGCCATCAGTTGACCCTGCGGCAGATCCGCAACATTATCGGGCCGGACAGGAAGGGCAAGGGGCTTGTTATCGACCTGGAGGATTCGTCCCTCTTCGGGGAGATCTTCACGGGACCCTATCCCTTCGAGGCCGGCTGCGCCGATTTCGACTATGTCCGTTATCGTCGCTGGAGCCGTTTGCGCGAGGGCCGGGGAACCCTGCGCATCGCGGGTTTCCTCGACGACCGCTACAATGCCAACAACTGGCCGCAAGGCCAGGGCTGGACCATGACGCCGACCATCGCGTATCGGCTGGACCTGTGGCGGCGCGACGGTCAGGATGTCCGCCCGCTGGGCTTTTATCAATCCCTGGTGAGCTTCAAGCACGAGGATGGAAAGTTCGAGGCGGTCAACACCATCCTGGAGGGGCCGTTCGTCTCCCTGGTCAACAGCAGCGATCCCACCTCCTTGATGTTGTCGTGGACCACCAGCGAGATCTGCCGCGGGACCGTGACCCTGGTCGACGACCAGGGCCGGGCAGCCAGCACCGCCGAGAAGGCCGAGGGTACGGATCACGAGATCCGGGTGGAGAACCTGAAGCCCGATAACAGCTACACCTATCACGTTACCTGCGTCACGGCCGCCGGGGATTCGACCATTTCCAACCGCTATACCCTGGAAACGGCGCCCGAGGCGGGTCGGGGCACCGCTGTGATCGCCTTCGGCGGAGACAGCCGGGAAGGTGTGGGCGGGGGAGAGCGTTCCTGCATGGGCGTCAACACCAGGATCCTGACCTGGATGTCCCAGGACGCCCACAGGCGGGGAGCCGACCTCATGATCTTCGGCGGGGACCTGGTCAACGGCTACACAACCGATACCGAGGAATTCGAGCTGCAGCTGACGGGCTGGAAGCAGGCCGTGGCGGGGTTCTGGCGTTTCCATCCCATCTATCCGGGGATGGGCAACCACGAGGCCCTGCTCAACGGGTTCGACGACGGCTCGCACTACGGACTCACCCTGGACAAGTGGCCGTACGCCACATCCAGCACCGAGGCCGTGTTCGCCGACATGTTCTACAACCCCCTCAACGGCCCGGAACCCGCAGATCCCCGGCGACCGCCCTACAGGGAGAACGTCTACTCCTTCCAGTACGGATCGGTTTTCATCATCTCCTTCAACAACAACTACTGGTGGACCAGCAACCGGAAGATCCCGCGGTACGGCGGCTCGCCCGAGGGCTACATCATGGTCGACCAGATGGAGTGGATCGAACGGCAGCTGGATGCGGCCCAGCGGGATCCCACCGTCAGGTACATCCTGATGTACGCCCAGGAGCCGGTCTTTCCCTGCGGAGGACACACCAGCGACGCCATGTGGTGGCACGGCGACAACAACATCCGCGCCTACAGCCTCAACTCTCGGACCGGCCGGGTCGAACCGGACGGGCAGGGCATCATCGAGGTCCGCAACCGGCTCTGGGCGGCGGTGTCCGGCCACGACAAGGTGGCGGTGGTGCTGAGCGCCGACGAGCACGAGTATTACCGTCTGCTGGTGACGGACCAAACCCCGGTCGGAGTCTTTCCCAGCGACGACCAGGACGGCGACGGGGTCCTGGACCGGTACTCGGCCAACCCGCGTTTCCGCCACCCCACCTACTTCGTCACCGCCGGCAGCGTGGGGGCCCCGTTCTACAACCGGGAGCAGACGCCCTGGACACCCGATGTCCTCACCTCGCAGAACGGCTATGTCCTGCTGAGGGCCGATGACAAGCGGATCTCCCTGGAGTTCATCACCGAGACGGGCCAGGTGTTCGATCGCATCGACGACCTGATGGCGGTCAAGAGAGGACCATAGGGACTTCGAACCGTCGCCCCCGAGACGAGGGGGCCGGATCGATATCACGATATCCTTCAACTGCAGTCGGTAATGGCCGATACCCGAGGGAACCCATCCATGTCCCGAAGGAGCGGACCATGCCCGTTGTGGAAACCCTTGAGCCCGATCTGACCGAGACCGTCGTACGGGCCCGCCCGGTGATCGATGTCGCCCCGCTGGCTGCCCGGACCCCGCTGACCTGGCGGGACAGGCTGGCGCCCCTGCATGAAATCGGCGCCCTGTTGCAGGTCACCGGCGTCCTCATGCTGACCCCGCTGCTTTTCCACTGGCTGGACAAGGAATCCCTGGAACACGGCCTGGCCGCCAGCGTGTTCTACATCCCCGCCGCGGCGGCCCTGCTGTGCGGCAAAGCGATGCAGAGGTTCATCCCCCGGCGGGAAATCTCCGTGCGCGACGCCATGCTGATCACCGCTCTGGGCTGGGTGGCGGTCTGTCTGGTCGGGGCGATCCCCTTCGTGACCGGCCTGCATGCCTCGTTCATCGACGCGGTGTTCGAGTCGGTCAGCGGCTTTACGACCACGGGCATCACGGTGCTGCAGGGCCTGGACGACATGCCGCGCAGCATCCTGCTGTGGCGTTCGATCATTCAGTGGCTGGGCGGGCTGGGCATCCTGGCCTTCTTCCTGGCCGTGGGATTCCGCAGCGGCAGCGCCGCCTCCAGCCTGTTCTCGGCCGAGGGCCACAAGATCGGCGGGGCGCGGCCGGTGCCGGGTATCCACAACACCGTCAAGGCCCTGTGGAAGGTCTACCTGATCCTGACCTGCGGCGCCCTGGTCGCCTTTCTCATGGGTGGCATGGATCTGTTCGACGCGATCTGCCACACCATGACCTGCGTCTCGACCGGGGGCTTCTCGACCCACGACGCCAGCATGGGTTACTACGCCCAGCAGGGCTTTGCCCATGCGGTGCTCATAGAGTACGCCGCGGTCATCTTCATGCTGACCGGCGGCATCAACTTCCTGGTCCATTACAAGGTCTTCCAGGGGGAGATCAGCTCCCTGTGGAAGGATTTCGAGATGCGCTGGTTCTGGGCCCTGGTCGCCGGATTCACGGGCTTGATCCTGGCCGACCACTTCCTGCACGCCCCCCTGCGCGACGGGGGCGAATCGGTGGCGGCGGATTTCCGCGCCGTCCTGTTCCAGGTCTCCTCCATGATCACCAGCACGGGATTCGCCACCAAGGACATCGGCGACCCCTTCTTCCCCGCGGTGGCCAAGCAGCTGTTCCTGGTGTTGATGGTCATCGGGGGGTGCGTGGGATCGACGGCCGGCGGCATCAAGGTTCTGCGCCTGGGCATCCTGGTCAACATGCTGCGCAACCAGGTCCACAAGCTGACGTCGACCCAGCGGACGGTCAACCCGGTGACGGTCAGCGGCCAGATCATTCCCAATTTCGAGCTGCAGCGCATCGGCGCCCTGCTGGCGGGCTGGCTGCTGCTGATCGGCCTGGGCGCCCTGACCACGGCCTGGTTCAGCGACCTGGACGGCTGGCAATCCCTGTCGGGCATGACTTCGGCCGTGGGCAACATGGGGCCGTTCTACTTCTCGGTGGCCAAGATGGCCTCGCTGCACTGGTTCATCAAATTCGTCTACATCGTCGGCATGCTGGCGGGCAGGCTCGAGATCCTGCCCCTGATCGTGCTCTTGTCCCGCCGGACCTGGCGTTCGGCCTGATCTGCAAGGAGGATCCTCATGTACATCGTTATCGGCGGCGGCGGCATCGCGGGCGCGGCCCTGGCCAAGGCCCTCATCGACCTGAAGCACGACGTGGTGGTCATCGAGCCCAATCGGGAAGCCTGTGAGGCCCTGTACGCGGAGACCGGTGCGGTGACCGTCAACGGCAGCGCGACCGACATCCGCACCCTCAAGGAGGCCGGCACCGAGCGGGCCGATGTGGCCATCGCCTGCATGTACCGCGACGCGGACAACATGAGCTTCTCCCTGCTGTCCCGCAGCCTGGGCGTGCCCCGGATCATCTCCAAGATGCGCGATCCCAACTACGAGGCCGCATTCGAGGCGGCCGGAGTGAACTTCGTGTGCGACATGATCTCCATGTTGCGAACCGAAGTCCTGGAGGATCTGGAAAAGGCCACGGAACCGGTGTCGCTGTAATCCGTCCGTGTACCGTTTTGGAGGGAAAGTGTACCTGGAGGTACGCTAAACCGAGATGCCTGAGATGGTGGTTTTGTTATAAGGTATCGAACGACAGCAAGTTACATGGAGCGAGCTCTGCTGGCCCCACTCCTGCTCCGTCTCTGCCCGTGACCGCGGGCATGAACGACCGATAACCTACCCCTGGCAGGAGGAACGTGATGAATACCCCGATCCGCAAAACCCTGACGGCCGTACTGGCCATGGCCATGTTGCTGGCCACAGGTCTGATGACCGGCTGCAGCGATGAGGCGGCCGGTCCTTCCGGGCAGGCCGTGATCGCCGGTGACGACTACGAGAACCTCGATTTCAACCAACCCAACGGTGGTTTGACGGCCACGGACGAGGATGTCGCCTTCGGGGACAAGGCCTTCGAGGATCTGCTGTTCAACGAGGACCTGGAGGTCTCGGACGACCCCATGCTGACCGATCCCGAAGTGTTGAGTCTGGAAGCCATGGCAGAGGACCCTCCCGACAGCAACGAGGAGGACCGGCCCCGGTTCACGTTCGCACGCCTGGAATGGGGCATGATCCACGGCCCCATCGACAGCCTGGTCTTCCCCGGCGATTGCGGTGATCTGGACTGGTCCGGGACCATCTCGGTGGACCGTGGCCTGCTGGTGGTCAGCCGGGTCATCCTGTTCGAGTTTCCCTGGGACCATCTTGTCCGGCCCCGCCCCGACCGTCAGACCGTGGGTTTCGTCTCCCATACCAGTTGCCATTTCGACGGGCTCGTGCTGAAGATCATCGAGCGGGCCGAGGACCTGGACCCGACCCTGCCGCCCAACATGCTGCACATCGCCACCGGCCCCTTCGCGGGTGACTTCACCCTGGCCGAACTGGCGGGCATGAACGAGTCCTTCCCGGTGGACG
>CAYPVD010000048.1:0-3068 GCA_964414055.1 uncultured Fibrobacteraceae bacterium | reverse complement strand
GGGCAACACCCTGCACCTGACCGGCTTTACCCTCAACGACATCGTCCGGTGTCCCAAGGGCTTCCTCAACGGCCGCTGGCGGGTGCTGCCGGTGGACGCTCCCGTCGACACCCTTCTTCCCGGCGATCCTGACCTGAGTGTGCAGTTCGGGACCTTCGGCGGTCCCTGGATCAATCTGTCCGGGCATATCGTGGGCTTCATGCGCTGCGGCTACGGATTGGATCAGGAAGGCAACCGGGTCTTCAGCGGCAAGCGCATCGACCGCATGGGCCACTTCACGGCCTTCGTCAACGGCACCTGGGAAGCAGGTCCGGACGGCGTTTCCCTGGCGGGATTCCATGGGGACTGGGCGACCCCCGACAATGTGCGGGCCGGAGTGCTGAGCGCGACAGCCTTCCCCTTCTCGCCGCCCGGTTTGGTAGGGGGATTCTACGAGGGTCGCTGGACCACGCTTTGTGACCCGGAGGCGGAGGATCAGGTCCGCTGATCCGTCCCACGAAACGGGAATGGCCGGCAACCGGGCGAGGCTGCCGGCCATTTCACGCGTTGCCCGGTCCGCGGGGTGGGGTTATGGTCGCATGGTGATGCACGATACCGAGAATTCATCGTCGAGAGGGGGAGTCGTTCCCTCTTCCCGCCGTCCCTGGATCCTGGGGGCGGGGGCCGTCTACCTTGTGATCATGCTCGTGGTCGGCTGGGGCCTCACCGGGTTCTACCGTGCGGCCCGGGACCGGTTGGATGACGCCCTGGGCCAGCGTCTGCTGGCGGTGGCGCAGACCCTGGCCGCAACCAGTGATGCGCGGGCGGTCTTCAACCTCACCGTGGGTGATTCCACCGGCGCGGAGGTTGTCGTGGAACTCGGCAGGCGCTTCCGGGATCTGGGTGCCGAACTCGATCTCGCGGAGATCACCCTCAGCGATCCGGACGGGGTGGTCCTGGTCAGCACGGCCGGATCCCTGGTGCCCGGACAGAAAAACGACTACTGGGCCATCGACTCGGCCGCCATCGAATCGGCGCGGGCCGGCCGTCCTGTGGCCACACGGCTTTATGCCCTGCAGGGCTCCTATCTCAAGTCGGCCCATGCGCCGGTCCTGCTGGAGGTCCCCGAACTGGATCAGCCGCTGGTGGCGGCCGTGGTAACAGTCAGCGGCAGCCCCGATTTTTTCGACGCCCTGGCCCGGTTGCGCCGGGGCGCCTTGTTGACGGGTGCGGCGGTGCTGGTGAGTCTGCTCGTGCTGGGGGTGTTCCTGTATCGCATCCAGCTGGCCCTGGAGCGCTATCGGGCCTCGATCCTCAGGCAGGAGAACCTGGCGGCCATGGGGCGGATGACCGCGGGCATCGCCCACGAGATCCGCAATCCCCTGGGGATCATCCGCGGGGCGGGCCAGCACCTCCAGGAGGTCCTGGCGGACCTCGGTCGGCAAGACCCCATCGCGGATTTCATTCCCGAGGAGGTCGACCGGCTGGACCGCATCCTTTCCCGTTACCTGGCCTTCGGTTCCGAGTCGCCGGTCGCCGTCGAGACCTTTGTGGCCGCGGAGGTCGTGGACAAGGTGGCCCATCTTCTGGCCGGCGAGTTCGACGCCACCGGGGTGGCCATCGCGGTCGAGCCCTTGCCCCGGGCGCAGGTCACGGGAGACTCCCTGCGCCTGCGCCAGGCCGTGATGAACCTCATGTTGAATGCCCGGGACGCCATGCCCGGCGGAGGAACCGTCACCGTGACAGGAAAGGCGGAAAGCGGGAAGCTGGAACTGATCATCCGGGACGAAGGCTGCGGTCTGCCCGAGTGCGATCCCGAGGAACTGTTCACGCCGTTTCATTCCCGCAAGGAAAAGGGCAGCGGTCTGGGACTGGCCCTGTCGCGGACCATCGTGCGCGAGATGGGGGGCGATCTCATTCTGAGTAACCGGACGGACGGCCCCGGCAGCGAGGCGACCATCATTCTGCCCATCCGAGGTGCAGCTACCGCCGGCCCGGCAAAGGAGTAGGAAAACATGGCCCGTGTGCTCGTGGTCGATGACGAGAAGAAAATCGTCACCCTGCTGACATCGGCCCTCCAGGCCCGGGGCCACGATGTCGTCGGCTCGGACAAGGGTCGTGACGCCCTCGATCTGGCCGCCGGGCAGCATTTCGATGTCGTGTTGACGGACCTGAAGATGGAGCCCGTGGACGGTCTGGCCGTCCTGCGGGGGATCAGGGCCGCGGATCCGAACACCCAGGTCATCATCCTGACGGCCCACGGGAACGTGGATTCGGCAGTTCGGGCCATGCAAGACGGGGCCTACCACTACCTGACCAAGCCCTTCAACTTCCAGGAAGTGGCCCAGGTGGTGGAGATGGCCGCCGAAGCGGGCCGGCTCGCCCGGGAGAACCGGGCCCTGCGGCGGGTCCTGGCCGCTACGGAGCCGAGTCGGGAATTCATCGGGACGGCCCCGGCGACCAGGAAGCTGCGCCACATGATCGCCCAGGTGGCGCCGTCGGATGCCACCGTCCTGATCCGCGGCCAGAGCGGGGTGGGCAAGGAAGTCGCAGCCCGGGCCATCCACGCGGCCAGTGGCCGGGCCAAGGGGCCGTTCATCGCAGTCAATTGCGCGGCCATCAGCGAGACCCTCCTGGAGAGCGAGTTGTTCGGTTACCGCAAGGGTGCCTTTACCGGCGCCGACGAGGACCGCGAGGGTATGTTCGAGGCCGCCTGCGGCGGCACCATCTTCCTGGACGAGATCGGGGAGGCGGGATCGGCGGTGCAGGCCAAGCTGTTGCGGGTGCTCGAGGAGAAGAAGATCAACAGAGTGGGGGATCCCCGGGAACGGTCGGTGGATGTGCGGATCCTGGCCGCCACCAACCGGCCCCTGGAACAGGCCATTGCGGCCGGGACGTTCCGGGAGGACCTGTACTACAGGCTCCTGGTTTTTCCCCTGGATGTTCCGCCCCTGCGGGAGCGGCTGGAGGATCTGCCCTTGCTGGCCGAGCACTTCCTGGTAAGCCTGGGAAGAAAGGGTGTGCGTCTGGATGAGACCACCATGGCTCGGCTGCGCGCGCACGCCTGGCCCGGCAATGTGCGGGAATTG
>CAYPVD010000047.1:0-16239 GCA_964414055.1 uncultured Fibrobacteraceae bacterium | reverse complement strand
GCCACCCCACGAAGCAGGCATGCCGAAAGGCTGGGCCTCGCCCACCACCAGATCGGCGCCGTACTCGGCGGGCGTCATCAGGACCGACAGGCTGACCGGGTTGACCACCGCCACCAGAGCTGCTCCAGCCGTCTTGATGATCTCCCCCATCCGCGCCACGGGTTCGACCAGGCCCAGGTAGTTGGGATTGGTCACGACCACGGCACCGGTCCGGTCGTCCAGCATCCCGGCCAAGGCCTCGACATCCGTCGTGCCGTCGGAACCCGCCGGCGCCGTCGCCAGCTCGATGCCCCGTTCGCCCAGTAGGGTCCTGACCACCCGGGCATAGCGTGGGTTGAGGGTCCCGGGCAGGATGACCCTGTCGCGTCGGCGCGCGGCGACCGCCACCGCCAGGGCCTCGGCCAGGGCCGTGGCGCCGTCGTACATGCTCGCGTTGGCCACGGGCATGCCCGTCAGACGGCAAACGTACGACTGCCACTCGTAAATGGCCTGCAGCGTACCCTGGGAAACCTCCGGCTGGTACGGCGTATAGGCTGTCAGGAACTCGCTGCGCGAGGAAAGGACATCCACCGCCGCGGGGATGATGCAGTCGTAGACACCGCCCCCGAGGAAGGAGACCAGCTCGCCCTGGCCGTGATTGCGGGCGGCGACACCCAGGAAGTACCGCCGCACCTCCTCTTCGCTCAGGCCGGCCGGAAGATCCAGGGGCCGCTGCAGCTTGACATCGTCGGGCAGGTGGCTGAAAAGGTCGGAGATTTCATCGCGGCCGATGACCTCCAGCATGGCCCGGATATCCCCGGGACCGTGGGGTACGTAGGGCATGAGCGTTCAACCCTCCAGCAACCGGGAATAGGCGGACGCGTCCAGCAGCTCATCCAGTTCCCCCGGCTCGACCAGCTTCACCTTCACAAGCCAGCCCTCCTCCAGGGGATCGCTGTTGACCAGCTCGGGGTTGTCGACCACGGCCTGGTTGATCTCCACCACCTCGCCGGAGACGGGCAGGAAGAGGTCCGCCACCGCCTTGACCGACTCGATGGTGCCCGCGGGATCCTTCTGGGAGTACTCCGAGCCCACCTCGGGCAACTCGACGAAAACGACGTCGCCCAGCTCGCCGGCGGCGAACTCCGTCACCCCCACCGTCCCGATCTGCTGCCCGTCCTCATCCTCCACGCGCACCCACTCGTGCTCCTCGGTGTACTTGCGGTCGTCCGGTACCATCTCGGCCTCCTGCTGGGTTGACTGCCTCAAACAGGCAGGTTGCGTTCCGCCTTGGGATCACCCTTGGTCCTGGCCGGCAGGAACGGGAAAGGAACGGTGTGGCAGGCGAGGGGCTTGCCCCTGACCTCCACCGCGAGGTCGGCCTCGGGCACGGGCACCTCCACGAGCGCCATGGCCAAGGCCTTTTTCAGGGTCGGGCTGAAGGTGCCGCTGGTCACGGCCCCGATCCGCCGGCCTCCGTGCAGCACGGGACAGCCCTGGCGGGCTATGCCGCGGTCGTCCAGGGCCAAACATATCAGCTTGCGCGGCACGCCCTGCTCCTTCTGGGCTACCAGGGCTTCCTTGCCGATGAAGTCATCCTTCTTCAGCTTGACGGCCCAGCCGATGCCCGCCTCCAGGGGTGTGATGTCCTCTTCCAGCTCGTGGCCGTACAGGCAGTAGCAGACCTCGAAACGCAGGGTGTCCCTGGCCCCCAGACCCACGGGCTCGACCCCCAGGTCCGAACCGGCCGTCAGCAGTTCCTCCCACGCCGCCAGGGCGTCGCCGTAAGGCAGGTAGATCTCATAGCCGTGCTCGCCGGTGTAGCCGGTCCGGGACACGATCCAGCGTCCCCCGGGACCGCCCAGGGTCATGGCGGTGTAGAACTTCAGCCCCCCGATGGTTTCGTCATGGTCGGCCAGAACCCCCAATCGCCCCATCAGCTCACGGCTATCGGGGCCCTGGACGGCGATCAACGCCACCTGGTCCGTGATGTCATCCATGCGGACCCCGGACTCGGGAAGATGGTCCTTCATCCAGGCGGCGATCTTGTCGTGGTTGGAGGCGTTGCACACGACCAGCCACTGCTGATCCTGCAGACGATAGATGAGCATGTCGTCCAGCACGCCACCCTCGGGCCGGCACATGGCGGTGTAGACGACCTTGCCGACGGCGGCCCCGGACACGCGGTTGGTCACCAGGTGGTCCAGCCAGCTCTCGGCGTCCGGCCCGGCGACCTCGATCTCGCCCATGTGCGTGATGTCGAAGATGCCCACGCCGTTGCGCACCGTTTCGTGCTCGGCCAGGACGCCGCGATACTGGACCGGCATCTCGTAGCCGGCGAAAGGAACCATCCTGGCGCCGTGCTCACGGTGCCATGCCGTCAGGGGAGTGCTCTTGAGGGGAGTGGTATCAGACACCGGATCATCTCCTGGTAACGGGGATACGCCAAGGCGGCGGCGTGTCCGCCACCGGCCGACGGCCTCAAGGTAATCCGGGGCCGGCGGATTTCCAAGCGGGGAATCACCCTTCCGCAGGGGCCTGGAACATCCCCGCCAGCATGGCCCCGGTATGGGACCCCGGCGCCGCCATGATGTCGGCGACCGTGCCCTGGGCCACGATGGCGCCGCCGCCGGCGCCACCCTCGGGCCCCAGGTCGATGACATGGTCGGCCCGACGGATCACCTCGGGATGGTGTTCGATCACCACCACCGTGTTGCCCCGCTCCAGCAGGCGGCCCAGCACCGCCAGCAGACGGTCCACATCGATGAAATGCAGACCGGTGGTGGGCTCGTCCAGGATGTAGAGGGTATGCCGCGCGCCCTGCCGCGAAAGTTCCTTGACCAGCTTGATCCGCTGGGCCTCGCCCCCCGAGAGGGTGCCCGCCGACTGGCCCAGGTGCAGGTAGCCCAGCCCCACCCCGGCCATCCCCTCGAGGATCTTGCGGCAGCCGGGGATGTTGCCCAGGACCTCCAGGGCATCGTCCACGGTCATGTCCAGCAGCTGGGCGATGTCGTAACCCTTGAACCGCACCTCCAGGGTCTCGCGGTCGAAGCGCCGCCCGCCGCATTCCCCGCACGGCACCTCCACGTCGGGAAGGAAGTCCATGGTCAACCGGCGCACCCCCGCCCCCTCGCACACCGGGCAGCGGCCCCCGGCGGTGTTGAAGCTGAAGCGTCCGCTACCGTAGCCCCGCAGGCGCGCCAGGGCCGTCTGGGCGTACAGGCGGCGGATCTGGCTGTAGAGACCGGTGTAGGTCGCGGGAGTGGAGCGGGCCGAACGCCCGATGGGCTTCTGATCCACCAGCACCACCCCGTGCACGCCCTCGTGCCCCTCCAGGGTGCGGTAGGGCTCGGCGCGGCGCAGGGCCCGATGCTTCAGCCCGGCCAGGGCGCGGTAGAGGCTGTCGTTCACGGCCGTGCTCTTGCCCGATCCGCTCACCCCGGTGACCACCGTCAGGCAGCCCAGGGGGATCTCCAGATCGATGTTCCGCAGGTTGCGGCCGGTCAGCCCCCTCATCACCAGCTTGTCCCCGCCCGAGACCCCGCCGGTCAGGGGATCGGGCGCGGCGAAACCGATGCGACCCGCCAGGTAGTCGCCGGTGGGATTGCCGACCAGGGCCGCGACTTGCCCGGGGCTGCCCTGGGCCTGGATCTCTCCCCCCTGGTAGCCGGCTCCCGGTCCCAGGTCCAGCAGGTGGTCCGCCGCCAGCATCACATCCCGGTCGTGTTCGACGACAATGACGCTGTTGCCCCGGTCGCGCAGGGCCTTCAGGGTCTCGATGAGCCGCCCGATGTCCCGGTGGTGCAGGCCCACGCTGGGTTCGTCCAGGATGTACATGACGCCCGTGAGCTGGGAACCCACCTGGGTGGCAAGACGCACACGCTGCCCTTCGCCGCCGGACAGGGTGGCCACGGGCCGATCAAGGGACAGGTAGTTGACCCCCACCTGCAGCAGGAAACGCAGGCGGTGCCGGATCTGCTCCAGGATGGGTTTCGATACCGCTTGCTCCCTTTTTCCCGGAAAGGTCAGGCCCTCGATCCAGTCCCGGAAGGACACCAGGTCCAGGGCCGCGGCCTGCCCGACATGGAGCTCCCCGATGCGCACGGCCAGGGCCTCGGGCCGCAGACGGTAGCCGGAACAGGCGGGGCAGACGGTCCGGGTCATGAGGCGCTCCAGGGACGTCCTGATCTTCTCCGATTTCGTCTCGCGATGGCGGCGGACCAACTCGGGAGCCAGTCCCGTCCAGTCACGCAGGAAGGCGTTGTAATGGGGATGGGCGGCCAGCTCTTTCCTCAGCTCCTCGGACAGCCCCTCGAGCAGGGCCTCCCGGCAGCGCTGATCCAGTTCGCCGAAGGGTGTGTCGAGGGAAAAGCCCATGGCGTCGGCCAGAGCCTCGATCTGCACATAGAGCCAGCTGCTCTCCTTGCCCTTGAGGAATTCGATGGCTCCGGCCTTGATGCTCAGACCGGGATCGGGCACCAGGGCCCTGGCCTCGATGGTGCGCAGATGCCCCAGACCGTTGCACTCGGGGCAGGAACCGGCCGGGGAATTGAAGGAGAACAGGCGCGGTTCCGGGGTCGCGAAGCCCCGTCCGCAACCGGGGCAGGACGCACCCCTGCTGTACCGGGTCTCTTCCTCTCCGGCCAGGAGGATGACGGTGCCCTGACCCAGTTCCACGGCCCTTTCCAGGCTCTCGCGCAACCGGGTGCCCATGTCGGGACGCGCCCGCATCCCGTCGACCACCACGGCGATGTCATGGGGCCTGTGCCGCTGCAGGCGGATGTCCTCGTCCAGCTCCCGCAGGGTTCCATCCACCAGGACCCGCACGTATCCCGCCGCCCGCAGGTCGGCCAGGAGCTTGAGGTGCTCCCCCTTGCGACCCCGCACCACCGGTGCCAGCAGGTGGAACCGCGTACCGGCGGGCAGGGCGGCGATCTCCCCCTGGATATCGGCCAGGGAGCGGCCGCCCACCGGCACCCGGCAGTCCGGGCAGTAGACGGTGCCGCAACGCGCGAAGAGCAGGCGCAGGAAGCTGAAGATCTCGGTGACGGTGCCCACGGTGGACCGGGGGCTCGACCCCAGGCCCTTCTGTTCGATGGCCAGGGCCGGGGAGAGTCCCTCGATGCGGTCCACGTCCGGCTTGGTCATCTGGTCCAGGAACTGATGGGCGTAGCTGGACAGGCTCTCGATGTAGCGGCGCTGACCCTCGGCGTAGAGGGTATCGAAGGCCAGGGAACTCTTGCCCGACCCGCTGGGGCCGGTGATCACCACCAGCTTGCGACGGGGCAGGCGGAGATCCAGGTTCTTCAGGTTATGGACCCGGACCCCCTTGATGATGATCTCCGGGCTGCCCGCCGCACGTTTCAGGGTTCCCTGTCCGCTCATGTCTAGGGCGCGTTCTTCAGGGTCGGATCCATGGCCTGCCACGCATCGGCCTCGGCCGGCGTGAGTCCCGGTGTCCCGTGGATGACGTCCATGGCGGTGATGTGCACCGGGATCGCCGGAAAATCGCGCCCCGCGGCGGGGTTCTTCTCGCCGCCCACGATCTCATCGGCGACTTCCATTCCCGCCACCACGTGCCCGAAGATGGTGTACTGGCCATCCAGGGAGGGCGCGTCCGCCACGCAGATGAAGAACTGGCTGCCGGCCGAGTCCACGTTGCGGCTGCGTGCCATGCTCAGGGTGCCCCGGACATGCTTGGCGGTGGTGGAGAACTCCTCCTTCAGGTTCGCCGGCCCCTGCAGGTCCGCGTAGCCCTTGCCGGCCAGCATCCCGTTGGTCTTTTCCACCTGCTGCCATTCCTGCTCGTCCAGGACATCGCGCAGGGTGGGACCCCCCATGCCGTCGTTGCGCGGATCGGTATCCTTGCTGTTGGGGTCGCCCCCCTGGATCATGAAGCCGGGAATGATGCGGTGGAAGTACGTCCCGTCGTAGAAACCGGTCTCGGCCAGGTGCACGAAGTTGTCCACGTGGTGGGGAGCCAGCTCGGGATACAGAACCAGTAGGATCTCCCCCTTCTCGGTGTGCATCCGTACGAACAGGGGTTCGGCCGCCCTCACCGGGACGGCGGCGGTCAGGACGGCGACCGAAAGCACCGCGCACAACAGGCCCGGCAGCAACCGGGAAAACGAAAAATCAGAGCGCATGGTTCCTCCCGCAAGGCCACCGCCGATCGGGCAGGTCCCGGACAGGGGCGGCGTTTCGCTTGACAGTCATGGTTTGCGTCAGGTTGTCGGAGCACATAGTATCGCCGTCGGCGCCCTGCTGGCAAGGCGCCAACACCGGAGGCCTCCATGATCTACTGCGACAACGCCGCGACCACCTTCCCCAAACCCGCGTCCGTGGCCCGGGCCATGAGCGAGCACCTGGCCGCCCAGGCGGTCAACCCTGGACGGGCGGGCTTCGACCTGGCGTTGCAGGCGGGCGCCGCCATCGATGCCCTGCGCCGGGATCTCGGGCTGTTCTTCCACAACCCGGCCGCCGACCCCGACCGCACCATCTTTACGGCCAACGCCACCACGGCTCTTAACCTGGCCATCGGCGGGCTTTGCCGGGACGGGGACCATGTCGTGGCCGAGGCCACCGCGCACAACTCGGTCCTGCGCCCCTTGCACATGCTCCGCCGGCAAGGACGACTGACCTTCGACCTGGCGCCCTGCGACGGGAGAGGTTTCGTGGACCCGGCGGACCTGGAGCGTTTGATCACCCCGACGACCAGGCTGGTCATCCTCAACCACGCGAGCAACGTCACAGGCGCCGTCCAGGACGTGCGGGAGGTGGGCCGCATCTGCCGCGACCATGATGTCCTCCTGTTGTTGGACACCGCCCAGAGCGCCGGTGTCCTCGAGGTGGACATGTCCCGCGACGGAATCGATGCTGTCGCCTTCACCGGTCACAAGGGGCTCATGGGCCCCACGGGCACGGGAGGACTGGTGCTGGGCCCGCGCGCCGAACCCGAGAGCATCCTGTGGGGAGGCACGGGGGTTCGTTCGGCCCAGCTCACCCAGCCTTCCCGGCTTCCCTACCGCCTGGAAGCAGGAACCCTCAACGCAGTGGGCCTGGCCGGACTGGCGGCGGGTCTGGCCTGGGTCCGGGCCGAGGACCCCGACAGCCTCGCCGCCCGGGAAGCGGAGCTCGCCGCGGAATTCGCCGCCCTCTGCCGCGACATTCCAGGCCTGAACATCCTGGGCCACGACCCCCGCTCCTCCCTGAGGCATCTGGCGGTGGTGTCCCTCACCGTCCCGGGCATGGATCCGGAAAAAATCGGCACCCTGCTGGACGTCCAGTGGGACATCGCCGTGCGCACCGGCCTGCATTGCGCCCCGCTGATTCACCAGGCCCTGGGTTCGGACCCGTTGGGCACGGTCCGCTTCGGTTTCGGCCCCTTCAACCAAAAAGATCAGCTTCCCCGCCTGCACGAGGCCTTGACGGCCATCGTGCGGGGAAGCTGATCCGAAAACCCGCTGCGGTGGAAACCGCTACTTCTCGGGCTTGTGCAGCACGACCCTCACCATGCGGTTCTGGGCCCGCCCCTCGGGCGTGCTGTTGTCGGCGACCGGCCGGAAGGGGCCGTAACTGACGGCGGCGAAACGCACCGCCGGCAGGTTCAGCTGGTTGGTCATGTACCGCACCACGGCCGCGGCCCGGAAGGCTCCCAGCTCCCAGTTGGTGGGCCAGTACTCCTGGTACTCCTCGCTGATCTTCAGGTCGTCCGTATAACCCTCGACGAAGACATCCCAGTCCGGATGCTGCCGCACGGTGGCGGCGATGGCCTCCAGTGTCGGCACCATGGTATCGAGCACCATGACCTGCCCCGAGGCGAAGCCCAACTGGTCGGGAATGGTGACGGTGACGACCTCCTCGGACTGCTCCACCAGCACCGCGTTTTCGGTCTGACAGTCCTTGAGCGAGCCCTTGAGTTCGGCGGCTATCTCTTCCCGCTCCTTGATGACCGCCTCGCGATCGGCGACATCCTTCTGCAGATCAGCGACCTGGGTGTTGAGCTGATCGATCTGGAGTTCGAAGTCCTTGCAGGAAGAACAGCCGGTCAGGCCGAAAGCCAGGGCCAAGAGTCCCACCAGTACCAGGTTCCGGACCAGGGCCAGGGTTTTCCGATTCATCATTGTCAACTCCTTCAGGTAACGGTATGCCGCCATGGCACCCGGTTGCAACACGGGGATGGCGAGATCCTTCCGGCCACCTCCGCCCTAGACTTATGCGCACCTGACAGTAGTGCGCACACCGGGTTCGGTACAAGTTTTTTTTGAAGCCCGCCGCCGTGAAAAAATCGCGCTAAATCGATCCGCACAAAGGGCGATAATACCTGGGAACCGCCCGCAACCGGCCTTGGTCCCCATATCGGGACCGCTGCGAACCGGGCAAAATTCAGATGACAGGGCACACTGTCGCTGCTCAGCAGGAGAAACATGCGGACACCTTGCCGGCAAATACCCGGGAGCCACCGCTGCGGGGCTGCGTTTTCGGCCACCGCGCTGGCCTGGATCCTGTTGACGGCCGCCAGCCTCTCGGCCGCCAGCCAGGCCCCACTGGATACCCTGAAAACGGCCCTGGAGCCCGACGCGGCCGCCGTCGCCGCTGCCGCGGTGGGTCCCATGAGTCGTTCCCATCTGCCGGAAGCCAAGGCGACCACCATCCCCGGGGCCAGATCCACGGGCCGTCCTCCGCGCCTGGACGACCCCCTGGCGGCGCAGCTGCATTACCGTCAGGCCCGCAGAGCGGCCCTGGCCGGGGACACCCAGATGGTGGGACAAAACCTGGCGGCTGCCCTGGATGCTTCCAGCACCCAGCCCGACATCTTCCTCTGGCAGGGCCTGCACGCCTTCAAATCCCTGGACACGGGAACCTTTTTCCGCTCGCTGCCGGCATTCGTATTGGCCCTGGCCCGCTCTCCCCTGGATCAGGGACGGTTGTTGATCAGCCTGCAGCAGGCGGGGATCCTGGCCACGGCCCTGTTCTGGAGTCTGCTCCTGACGGCGCTGTACCTGGCCAACTGGCGTTACCTGGCTCACGACTGGACGGCCCTGCTGCTGCGCAGCCGCTCTCATCGTTCCCTGGTCTGGCTGCCGTTGGTGCTGCCGCTGATCCTGCTGGCATTCTTGCCGGGCTGGCTGGGATTCCTGTCGATGGCCTCCATTCCCCTTGTCATCCGTTGCCGCACACGCGGACGCTGGCTGTTGCTGGGATCATGGATCACCGCCCTGGTGCTGGTCTTTCCCTGGTGGCCTCTGCTCCGCGCGGCGGTGCCCACCATCGACCCCGGCAGCGAGGTCGTCGCCCTGGAACGGGCAAGTACGCTTCCGGCCTCCACCGCCTTGCACAACGATTTGAAGCAACGGCTGCGGGAAGCCACCGACCCGGCGCGCAGGGTGCGGCTGTTGACCGCGCTGGGCATCCAGGAAGCCCGGGCGGGCAACTACCGTTCCAGCACCGGACGCTTCGACGAGGCCCTGTCCCTCCAGCCCGACTGCCTACCCGCCCAGGTGGGCAAGGGGAACAATCTGTACTACCAGGGCAAGTTGGATGCGGCCATGACGGTGTACAAGAAGGCCGTGACGGACCATCCCCGCTGCGGCCAGGCCCACTACAACCTGGCCCAGGTCTACTTCCGGAAACTGTTCGTACCAGAAGCCACGGCCGAACTCGAGACCTCCCGCCGGTTGGGCTTCGACCCCGGGCCCAAGGCCGTCACCGAGGTCCGCAAGGGTTACGCCCCGGTCGTCTATACCGGGTTGACGCGGCGCAGCTACGTGGCCGCCTGCCGTGACGAAGCTGCCAACTACCCGCCCCAGACCACCATCGCCGGCTGGCTGCCTTGGCTGGGAATCCCCGCCTTGCCCCTGTACGCCCTGGTGGGGCTGCCCCTGCTGCTGGCCATCCTGATCATCATGGGCAGCGGCCCGGCCAAGGGCCCCCGGGAATGCGCCAACTGCGGAGTGCCCCTCTGCACGACGTGCCGCAAGGTGCGCGACGGTGCCAGCATGTGCGCCGTATGCGGGGAGATCGCCCAGCGCGCCCAGAGCGACATGATCCTGGCCACCCTGCTGAAGAACCGCAGCCGCAGCGAGGGCATGGCCACCACCGGTCGCATCGTGCGCTTCGGCCGCTTCCTGCCAGGAACCGGACATCTGGCCGGAGGCCACCTGTGGAGCGCCTGGCTGCGCCTGTCCATGCTGTCCGCAGGCATATTCCTTACCGCCGCCAGCTGGGCGTTCGGCGGGGGCTCGCCCCTGGCCACGCCCGCCCTGCACCTGCCGGTGGAAATGATCAACCCTCTCTGGTATCCCCTGCCGGCCCTGGCCTGGCCCGGCTGGACGGCATTGCCGGTTCTGGCCGGCCTGGCCCTGTTGGCCGGCACCTGGCTCATCGCCCTGACCGACGGCCGCAGACTCCACCACCTGCTGCCCGAAAGATACTCCCTGATTCCCGTTGCCACCCAGGAAGACACCGTCCCCCGCTATGGCGCAGAGGTGCGCTGAAGGAGGCTGCCATGGCCCTCGCAGGGCAATTGAGCGATTTCAATCTGGCCGAGATCCTGCAACTCCTGGCCAGTCAGCAGAAAACCGGGTTCCTGAACCTGGAAGCCAGGCGGGAGATGGTCTTCATCTTCGACAAGGGTGTGCTGATCTCCACCCGGGACCGCCGCTCGCGCTCACAGGATCCCCTCGAGGCCTACCTCAAGGCCTACGGCTTCTTCACCGCCGAGGAATGGAACCACATCGAGTATGTGCAGTCCCACAGCTCTCTGGACCTGACCGAGATCCTCATCAGCGAAGGTCTGATGGGAGAGACCGAACTCACGTCGGCGTTGAGGGGCCTGGCCCAGGAGATGACCGTGGCCGGCATGCGCTTCAGGCGGGGCCGCTACAGCTTCAACCCCACCCAGGATACTCCGCCGGGGGTCAAGTGGAAGCTCCGGCTCGATGTGCAGGGTCTGCTCATGGAGGCCGCGCGACGGCTGGACGAGGAGCCCCAGTTGCGGGAGTACTTCCCCGCCCAAGGCATCACCTTCGCCCAGGGCCAGAAGGTGTTGCCGCCCGAGGAGCTGGGCGAGACGGGCACCAGGATCATGGAACTGGCCCTGGCGGGCATGTCGTTGGGACGCATCATCCGGCAGGGACGCACCGAGAGTTTCGTGGTGCGGGACCTGTTGAAGAACTGGTGCAGCGAAGGCTACCTGAAGAAGGTCGAATCCGACTCGACCGACGACGGGGAGGATGACTCGGGCCATCAGGACCGCCGCCGATGGAGCCGACTCAGCCTGCGGTCGGCCCCGCTGACCATCCTCGCCATCGTGCTGCTGGCCGGCCTCGGCTGGCTGCGCTGGACTGCTTTGCCGGCTGCAGACGCGAACCTGGGCCACGCCCTGCGCGAGAAGCAGCTGCAGGACGAAGTCGTCCAGGCGGCCCGGCTCTACCGGTACGCCCACGGCGTCTGGCCCGCCGACCTCCAAACCATGGTCGAGGAAGGCGAATTGACTACCGCCACCAAAACAACCATCGACGCCCTGGGCTGGAAGTACAAACTCGATCAGACCCGCAAGCGGTTCAACCTGGGCTGACCCGGTTCATTTCTCCATTGCCAAGGCGGAACGCGGAGCCCTACTTTCCGGGAAGTAACATGTAACCGCACCCCGGAACACCCCGCGAGGTTCCCCATGAACAGCCCGTCATTCATCATCCCCCCTGCCGCCAGGGTCGCCGAGCTCCCCCCCTACATCTTCGCCACCACGTTCGCCATGAAGGAGAAGGCCCTGGCCGAAGGCAGGGAAGTCTTCGATCTCGGGGTAGGCAACCCCGACGGGCGTCCGCCTTCGGACATCATCGACGCCCTGGTCCAGGCCGTCCATGACGACAGCTGGAACTGCCATCGCTACGGAACCTTCCGGGGACTGCCGCGCCTACGCGAAGCCATCGCCTCCTGGTACTTCGACCGTTTCGTGGTGGAACTCGTCCCCGAGACCGAGACCCTGCCCCTGATCGGCTCCAAGGAAGGGCTGGCCAACCTGATGCGCGCCTACCTCGACCCCGGCGACACGATCATCCTGCCCAGCCCCGGTTACCCGGCCTACTTCGGGGCGGCACGGCTCTGCCAGGCGGAGATCTTCGAACTGCCCCTGCGGCCGGAAAACGGTTTCGTGGCCGACCTCGACGAGATACCTGCGGATGTCGCCGGACGGGCGCGCATGTTGATCCTGAACTACCCCGGCAACCCCACCGGAGCCGTCTGCGACCTCGATTTCTTCGCCCGGAGCGTCGCCTGGTGCAGGGAGCACCGCGTGATGCTGGTCTCGGACATCGCCTACAGCGAGCTGGGTTTCGATCCAGACCACCAGCCTCCCAGCGTCCTGCAGGTGCCCGGCGCCAAGGACGTGGCCATCGAATTCCAGAGTCTCAGCAAGAGCCACAACCTGGCCGGGTGGCGCATCGGCTTCGCCGCCGGCGGCCCGGAAGTGATCGGCAACCTGGGCAAGCTCAAGAGCAACGTCGATTTCTCGGTCTTCGGCGCCATCCAGATGGCGGCCGTGGCCGCCCTGACAGGCAACCAGAAGATCTGCGCCCACAACCGCGAGCTGTATCGCCGCCGTCGGGACCTGATGGTCAACGGGTTCGGCGACCTGGGTTGGCACGTGCCCAAGCCCGAGGCGACCCTGTACATCTGGTCCCCCATCCCCTCGGCCTGGGGCGACCGGGACATGGATTTCGTGAAGGATCTCTTCGAACGGACGGGGGTGCTGCTGGCGCCCGGCAGCGGGTTCGGCACCTTCGGCACCGGATACGTGCGTGTCGCCCTGGTGGCCGACGAGGAAGCCGTCGCGAAGATCATGGACCGCCTGGCGGCCGCCGATCTGGACTGGTCTTGATCGACTGGGGAAATTCGGCGGCGACAGCTAGCCCGCCAGCGCGGATTCCGGTCCATGCACGGCAACCAGCAGGCTGTCGGGATTGAAATACCGACCGGCACAGGCCCGGATATCCTCGTCGGAAACGGCGTCGATGGCGTCCACGATCTCGGTCACCGGCACGAAACGCCCGAAGTAGGTCTCGTTGCGGGCCAGGCGGTACATGCGGTTGACCATGCCCTCGAGACTGAAGATGAGCTGGCTCTTGAGCTGGGCCCGGTTGCCCTCCAGCTCGGATTCCGTGACCCCGTCACGCATCAGAAGGGCATACTCGGCCCGGATCACATCGGCCAGCCGGGGGAACTTGTCCGGCGAACACGATCCGGCGCAGCTGACCAGCCCGATGTCCCGCCCCATATCCGCGTAGTTGTACACCGTGTAGGCCAGGCCCTCCCGTTCCCTGACGGCCTGGAAGATGCGGCTGCTCATGCCGCCGCCCAGGATGTTGTTGAGCAGGTAGACGCCCATTCTGTCGCGGTGATGAAAGGGGATCCCGAGGTTGCCCAGCTCGAAGTAGGTCTGGATGATGGGACTGGTGATCTCCAGCCGCAGGGATTCGGCCCCGGCCCCCGGAACCGCTTCCGGCTCCCTACACGCCGCGGCGGTCTCCGCCGTTGAATCCGTGTCTTCTCCCACGTCAGGCCGCGGCAATCCACCGAAGGCCCCGGCCACCAGTTCCCTGGCCCCGGCCTGGATGTTGCCAGCCATGGAAATGATCACGTTTCCAGGCCTGAACAGCCGCCGGTGTTGCGACCGCAGCAGCCCGCTGTCGAAGGACATCACCGTTTCCGGTGTGCCCAGGATGGGCCTTCCCCTGCCGTGGCCGCGGTACAAACGCCCGGCGAATGCGTCGTGCAGCCGGTCCTCGGGGGTATCGAGGGCCTCCTGGATCTCCTCGAGCACGACCTTCTGCTCCATGGCCACCAGGTCCGGGGCGAAGGTCGGACGCAGCAGCATCTCCGTCAACAGCTCGACCCCCCGGGCGAAGTACTCGGGCAGGACCTTGATGGTGAACGCCACCATGTCCTTGGTGGTGAAAGCATCCACCACCGCGCCGACGGCATCGAAACCGGCGGCCAGTTCGAAGGCGGAGAACCGCTCCGTCCCCTTGAAGACCATGTGTTCGATGAAATGGGTCACCCCGTTGACGTCGGCGGCCTCGTCCTGGCTGCCGGTGCGCAGGAAGACGCCGAGGGTCACCGCGTGGGCGGTCTTCATGGGTGAGGCCAGCAGCACAGCCCCACCGGGAAGGATCTCCCGGTGGGGCGTCTGCTCGTCGCGATACGGGGTCAGGTTCACGACCCTCCGGACCTAGCGCCTGCCGCCGCGGCCGCCGCGGCTACCGCCGCGTCCACCACGATCCCGGCCGCTGTCGCGCCGCTCGCGCGGGCGGTCGTCCCGGGGCATGTTCTCCATGCCTTCGGGCACGGGCAGCAGGGCCTTGCGGCTCAGGCGGACCTTGCCGGTGCGGCTGTCGATCTCCACGACCTTCACGTCCACCTTGTCGCCCACCTGCAGGACATCCTCCACGTTCCCGACCCGGAAGTGCTCCAGCTCGGAGATGTGCAGCAGGCCGTCCTTGCCCGGCAGGAACTCCACGAAGGCCCCGAAGTCGACGATGGTCTTGACCGTGCCGTGATAGACCTTGTCCAGCTCGGGCTCAGCCATCAGGCCGGTGATGAACTCCAGGGCGGCCTGGCCGCTCTCCTGGTCGGTGGAGGAGATGAAGACCATGCCCTCGTCGTCCACCTCGATGGTGGCGCCGGTGTCTTCCTGGATCTGCTTGATGACCTTGCCGCCGGGGCCGATCAGCGCGCCGATCTTCTTCACCGGGATCTGGATGGTCTCGATCTTGGGCGCGAACGGACTCATGGTCTCGCGCGGGGCCGGCAGGGCCTCGTGCATGACGTCCAGGATGTGATTGCGCGCGGCGCCGGCTTCCTGCAGGGCCTTGGTCATGATCTCGCGGCTGATGCCGGCGATCTTCGTGTCCAGCTGGAAGGCCGTGATGCCCTTGCGCGTGCCGGTGACCTTGAAGTCCATGTCGCCCAGGTGATCCTCGACGCCCAGGATGTCGGTCAGCACCGCGACCTCGTCGCCCTCCTTGATCAGACCCATGGCGACACCGGCGACCGGGGCCTTGATAGGGGCGCCCGCGTCCATCAGGGCCATGCAGCAGGAACAGACCGTGGCCATGGAGCTGGAGCCGTTGCTCTCGAGGACGTCCGAGACCAGGCGAATGGTGTAGGGGAAGTCCTCCAGGTCCGGCAGGATGGGCCGGATGGCGCGCTCGGCCAGCTTGCCGTGGCCGATCTCACGTCGGCCGGTGCCGCTGTAGCGTCCCACCTCTCCCACGCTGAACGGCGGGAAGTTGTAGTGGAGGTAGTACTTGCTCCAGTACTGGTCGGCGTTCAGAGGCTCGACGCGCTGCTCGGCCTGCTTGCTGCCCAGGGTGGCGGTACCCAGGGACTGGGTCTCACCGCGGGTGAACAGACAGGAGCCGTGGGCCCGGGGCAGGACGCCGCACTCGATGGTGATGGGCCTGACGGTGGTCAGGTCGCGACCGTCGGTGCGTCGACCCTCGCTGAGGATCATGCGGCGCATGGTCCTCTTCTCCACCGCTGCCAGGGCCTCGAGGGCCTTGGGGTCGGCTTCCCCGTCCTCGCCGACGAATTCCGCGGCGACCTTCTGCTTGACCTCGTCCAGGGCGGCGGCGCGTTCCATCTTGCCCTTGACCACGATGGCCTGTCTGAGCTCGTCCCCGATGAAGGCCTCCACCTTCTCCTCCAGGGCGGAGTTGTCCTCGGGCGTCGGCATCTCCCACTTGGGCTTGGCCGGAACCAGTTCCAGCAGCTGCCGCTGCAGGCCGTTGAGCTTGCGGATCCAGTCGTGGGCGAACTCGATGGCGTCCAGCAGACGCTCCTCGGGAATCTCCTCGCACTCGCCCTCGATCATGCACACGATGTCGTCGGTGCCGGCCACGACCAGGTCCATGGTCGATTCCTCGAGCTGGCTCACGCTGGGGTTGGGGATGAACTCGCCGTCAACGTCGGCAACCCTGACGCCCGAGACGATGGAGGTGAACGGGACATCCGACAGGTTCAAGGCCATGCTGGCACCGGTGATGCTCAGGGTGTCGGCGTGGAAATCGGTGTCGGCCGAGATGATGAAGGCCACGATCTGGGTCTCGTGCCGATAGCCCTTGGGGAACAGGGGGCGCAGGGGCCGGTCGATGAGCCGACAGCTGAGCACTTCACGCTCGGTGGGCCTGGCCTCGCGTTTGAAGAATCCGCCGGGAATCTTGCCGGCGGCGTAGGTCTTGTTGCGGTACTCCACGAACA
>CAYPVD010000046.1:6943-16250 GCA_964414055.1 uncultured Fibrobacteraceae bacterium | reverse complement strand
GTTGACCCTCCGCAGTAGCTCCTCCATGAATTATCCGGGTTAACCCTGCCTGATCTCGACGGTATCCTGGATCGGGGCGAACTTGTAGATGAGCACCCCGCCCAGGATATAGGCAGGAAGGGCCAGGAACCAGAAGGTCGGTCCCAGAACCGCCACAGCACAGGCGAACAAGGTCAACGGCAACACCTGCGAGAAGAAAACACCCAACCGCGAGTAGGCGACGGGTTGTCCGCACGCGGGGCAGGTCCAGGGTTTATAGGGATTGAGAATCGTCTTGCAGAGACTGCGGGAAGATGAGCACTCGGGACACTTGGACATGATGGCTCCTTCAGCAGGGAACATCAGTTGCCTCTCCTCTGATTATCTAATTTAGCATAAACCAGATTTGTGTTGGTAAGTGTTTTAATTAATTGGAAATAAATAAGTTGTGCTATGCCTGGATGGCCAGGGCAATTGGGTAGTGGCGAACTTCGCCCCCGGCGATCTGATGGTCATCCGTGACCAGCTTGACATGCATTCCCACGGCCCGTTGCGCGGCCTGCCGGCCGATCCTCTGGGCGGTCCCGTTCATGCGGGGTCTTTTGAGCTATCATACGCCCGCAGGGATCTAGATCCCCGCAGGCTCGCTATTTGTCGGCTAACCGATGAGCAATTTCCTTCTGCCGTAACAACCCCCCGGATTCCGGGCCGGACGCACCCATTGTGGACATCTCAACCCTCAGGTGACATATTCACGGTCCGGATCCCTCCCTGCCCATGGCACGAAATCATGCGAAGGAGTCGTCATGCGCCGTTATCTCGTGGCCGGAAACTGGAAGCTGAACAAGGGGCCCGCAGAGGGCCGCGAACTGGCGGCCGCGGTAGGGGAACGCCTGCGCGGGCGTACCCTGCACGGGGACGTGCTGGTCTGCCCCCCGTATGTGACCATCCCCGCGGTGGCAACCGTCGCCCAGGGCGATCCGGTGCTGCTGGGGGCGCAGAACTGTGCCGCCCACGAACAGGGGGCGTACACCGGCGAGGTGGCCCCGGCCATGCTCAAGGAGGCCGGTGTGCAGTACGTGATCATCGGCCACAGCGAGCGCCGGCAGTACTACGGCGAGACCGACGACGATTTCACGGCCAAGATCAACCTGGTCCACGCCCAGGGCATGAAGGCCATCTTCTGCTACGGCGAGGTGCTGGACGAGCGCAAATCCGGCCGCGCCGAGGACGTAGTCCGCGCCCAGCTCCGGGGGGTGCTGCCCCGCCTGGACGGCCCCAACGCCTACAACCTGGTGCTGGCCTACGAGCCGGTCTGGGCCATCGGCACGGGCGAGACCGCCACACCGGAGATCGCCCAGCAGATGCACGCCTTCTCCCGCGAACTGGTGGGCGAAATACTCGGCCAGGATGTGGCGGCCAACATGCGGATCCTTTACGGCGGCAGTTGCAAGCCGGCCAACGCGCGGCAGCTTATCGGCCTGCCCGACGTGGACGGCGGCCTGATCGGGGGAGCGGCCCTGAAGGCCGAGGATTTCGTGGGTATCGTGGACGGCGCCGAGGCGGCGCTGGGATGATTCGGGTGTAGCGAAAGGAAACAGACGTGCGTTTTTCAGCAAGGGTTACGGCTTTGAGTCTGGTTTTGGCGGTCGCCGCGGCCACGGCGGTTCCGGCCCAGGTTCTGCACTATACCGATCCCCACCTGGAGCCGGTGTTCCACCCCCTGCCGCAGAACGTGGAGATCCTGCGGCTGGAAAACGGCCTGCAGGTGATGCTCATGCGCAATCCGGCTCAGCCCATGGTGGGGATCTTCACCCAGGTGAAGGTGGGTTCGGCCCGCGAGGACTACCGAACCAGCGGCATGAGCCACATGCTCGAGCACCTGCTGTTCAACGGCACCGAGAAGTACGACCAGGACGCCCTGTATGCCCTGGCCGACAACGCCGGGGCCTACAACAACGCCAACACCACCGATTTCTTCACCAACTTCATGGTGGTTCTGCCCGCGGCCAAGCTGGAAACCGGTCTCGATCTCCAGTCCCAGATGCTGTTCCACTCCCTGATCCCCGCCGACAAGTTCCCCAAGGAACAGGGCATCGTCCTGGGCGAGCTGGTCCAGGGGCGCGACAGTCCAGGCCACTTCAGCGAGACGACCCTGCGCGAGGCCCTGTACAAGGGGTCGAGCCTGGAGCTGCCCACCCTGGGCACGCGCTCGACAATCGAGCACATGGAGCGGGACGACGTGGCGGCCTTCTATCACAAGTGGTATGTGCCCAACAACATGATCCTGACCGTGGCCGGGAATTTCGACCGGGACAAGACGGTCGCGCTGCTGGAGCAGTACTACGGCCAGGCGGCGCCCGGGACCATCGACGACCAGCCCCTGCGGCCGGCGGCCCTGGTCGATCACACCAGCACCATCGTGCGCCGGGGAGGCGACCGCCGGGTCCTGACCCTGTCGTTCGCCGCGCCCGCGTACGGCATGGACAACTACTACGCCTTCGAGGTCATGACCCAGCTGCTGACTCTCGACGGCAGCGGCATCCTGACCCGAGCCCTGGAGGATCTGGACGAGGATGTCAGGCCCGACCTGTCCCTCTGGTGGGAGCGGGCGCCTGATTTCAGCCGCCTGAACCTGGAGTTCGATTTGCCGGAGAAGGCCGATCCGGCCGACATGTACCGACTGGTGCAGGATGCGGTGACGGCGGCCGTGGACGGCGGCATCACGGGCGAGGATATCCTGGGCATCGTGCGCATGACCGAGACGAACACCCTGCTCGAGCGCGAGCAGCTGCGCATGACGGGCATCTACATCGCCGAACCGCTGGTCCTGGGCGGGACGGATTTCTTCGTCTCCTACCTCGAGCACCTGCGCGAGGTGACGGCCGAGGACGTGACCGGATTGCTGGCCAACTGGCTGGTGGATGCGCCCTGCCAGGCCGTGCTCATCGAGCCGGATGCCGAGGCCGCCGCCGGTTCCGGCTCCGGCGGCATGCCGCCGGGCATGTCCATGCCTCCGGGTATGAAGATGCCGCCGGCCATGGCCGCGGCCATGAAGAAGGCGCAACAGAAGGAAGAGACGACCGCTCCGACCGCAGGGTCCGATAAGGACATGCCCGCGGTTCCCCCGGCGCCCAAGGTCGAGCGTTCGGTGCTGGCCAACGGAGCCGTTCTCGTCACCCAGACGGTGCCCGGCAATCCGCTGCAGGCGGTGCACCTGGCCGTGCGGGGACGGGCCCTGCTGGACCGGGACCATGCGGCGGCGGGCGCCCTGGATATTGTGCATCGGCTCCTGGAAGAAGGCATCGCCGGCTGCGACAAGGCCTGCCTGGCGCGCAGGCTGCGCGGCCTGGGCGCGGTGATCAAACTGGTCGACGACCCGCGTTTTCCCATGGACAACTACTACACCAACGGGCGGTTCAGCTTCATCCGCCTGCAGACAACGGCCGCCGAGGGCGAACCGGCCCTGGAACTGCTGGCCGAGCTGATCCAGCACGCCGTGTTCACCGAAGAGGATTTCACGCGGGTCAGGGACCAGCGTCTCAAGGACCTGGAGCGGCGCAAGGCCAGCGCCCGGTCCACGGCCAACAAGCTGCTGGACGAGGCGTTGTACGGGGACAATCCCCTGGTCCTGCCCCCCGAAGGCAGCGTGGAAAGCCTGCGGTCCTTGGACTACAACCAGGTGCGCATGCTCTACCGCCACGCTTTCCAGCCCTCGAACCTCGTTTTCTCCGTCGTGGGTCCGCTTTCCCACCAGGAGCTGAAGGCCGAGCTGGAAAAGCTGCTGCCGGGCCAGGGCGAGCCCGGGCCCGATCTGCCGCCCCTGCCGGTGACGACCGCCTCGCGCACCATCACCAGGACCCTGGGCGGCGAGATGACGGCCATCAGGCTGGGTTCGGTGCTGGATGTGGCCCCCGAGGATGCCCATGCCCTGTCGCTGGCCGTGGCGATCCTCTCGGACCGCATGGCCATGGATCTGCGCGAGACCCGCGGGCTGAGCTACAGCGTGGGAGCCTCGCTGACCTTGCACGGCGGCCAGGGGGAATTCGGAGCGTGGATCAACCCGCCCAGCGAGCGCAAGGACGAAGGCCTGCAGGCCATCACGGACTTCATCCGCGGCTTCGACGCCTCCACCATCGATCAGGCCGAGATGGACAAGGTCCGCAACGCCCGCCAGGGGCGGACCATGATGCGGCGGCTCTCCAGCATGGGACAGGCCTACTACCTGGGCATGGCCGAGCTGGACCACGATTTGGCGGGTTATCTGGAGGCCACCACGCGTTACGACAAGGTCACGCTGCAGGATCTGGTGCGGGTCGCCGGACGCTACCTGGCGAACCTGCCCCTGGTGACGGTGGTGGTGGACTGAGGGCGTTTCCCTGGTTGATCCGGACACCCTGCGTGATTATCCTGCGTTGGTCCTCATGAATTCAACGCGGGAGATCGGCATGCCTCACTGCTCAAAGCTGAATCGTTCTTCATGGTCCTTGGCCCTGGTGGTTCTCGTGGCGGTGGCCCTGCCCTGTTCGGCCGAGAGTGCGGCCCGGCCAAAGCCGATCATCACCCACGAGATCAACGCCGTGTTCGACATCGTGAACCACACGGTCACCATCAAGGATCGCATGGAGGTGCCCGCGGGCCTGGAGTATCTCCGGCTGGGCGAAGGCATGAACATCGATGCCATCCTGCGCACCGACCGCGAGCAGGCCGACCCCCTGGTGGTTGTCTCGGAAGCCGAAGATGATGACGGCAAGTACCAGCGGCTTTCCTGTGCGGCCATGGGGTTGAACAATGGTGGCTTCCTGTACCTGGTGTACTCGGGCCGCTTCCACGAACCCACCGACCAGGTCGTGTTCTCGCGCGAGAACGTGGGCGGCGAGATCACCGCCACCATCGGCGACGAGGGCATCTACATGTCCGGCGGCAGCGGTTGGCTCGCCACCAGCCCCGGAACCCTGGCGACCTTCGACCTGAGCCTGGACACTCCCGTGGATTTCGAACCTGTGACCCAGGGCCGGCGCCTGGAGCATGAGCCGCGGGGGGACGTGCTGCACACCCGCTGGCAGGCGGTCCACCCCTCCGACGGCCTGACCCTCATCGCCAACAGGTTCGTGGTCCACGAGAAGACCCTGGACGACGGGGTGAACTGCTACACGTTCTTCATGGAGGACGACCCGGACCTGCGCGCCGTCTACGAGGAGCGCACCGCGGCGTACATCCAGATGTACGAGGATATGATCGGTCCCTACCCCTACGCCAAGTTCGCCACCGTGGAGAATTGGTTTCCCACCGGTTACGGCATGCCCTCGTGGACCCTGCTGGGCGGCCAGGTGCTGCGTCTGCCGTTCATCCCCTACACGAGCTTCGGCCATGAGATCTGCCACAACTGGTGGGGCAACTCGGTGTTCGTGGACCCCGTTGAGGGCAACTGGTGCGAGGGTCTGACGGTCTACTGCGCCGACTACCACTACAAGGAACTGGAATCCCCCGCCGCGGCCCGCGAGTACCGGCGCAACCTGCTGAAGGATTACGCCAGCTATGTCCGGGATCCCGCGCAGGATTTCCCCCTGACGCAGTTCAAGAGCAGGCACAGCGGCGCCACCCGAGCCGTCGGCTACGGCAAGAGCATGATGGTCTTCCACATGATCGACCGGTTGATCGGGCACGACGCCTTCCTGGCCGCCCTGCGCCAGGTGGCTGCCGACCACCAGTACCTGCCGGCGTCCTGGAGCGATTTCCTGGCCGCCTTTTCCACCGCCGGCGGCAAGGATGTGGCATACTTCAAGGCCCAGTGGCTGGAGCGGGTCGGGGCGCCGACACTGGCGCTGCGCAACGTCCGCTTCGGTGACGACCGGGTCGATTTCGAGCTGGTGCAATCCGAGCCCGTCTACACCCTGGCCGTGCCGGTAGTGGTCACATCCGGAGACGGGGATCGGGAACACGTCGTGAACGTGACCGATAAGGTGACCCCGGTGTCCCTCGAGGTCCGGGGCGCCACGAAGCTGGCGGTGGATCCCGACTGCCATCTGTTCCGCCACCTGGATCCGGCGGAGATCGAGCCCACCTTGCGCCAGGTCCTGGCCCACGACGACATCGTCTTTTCCTGCGGCGACCACGATCCGTTGCTGGTGGCCGCCGCCCGCAAGTTCGCGGCGTCGTTCATCGAGAACGAGGACCCCGTGTTCAGCGCCGACGGCGTCATCCCGTCCGATGCCGGATCCGCAGTGATCATCAACCCGGCCGTCGGGATGAGGAAGCGGCTGCTGCCCGAGGGGCTCTACGTCAGCGGTCGGACGGTGATCCTCGACGGCAAGCGCTACGATCTGGGCCAGGCCGATCTGGCCTACGCCGTGGCCGACCCCGACCGGCCGGAGCGGACCCTGCTGGTTGTGTTCTGCCTGAACCCCAGCCGCCTGGAGGGACTGGCGGACAGGTTGAGCCATTATGGAAAATACAGCTGGCTGGTGCTGCCCCAGGGTCGGGGCCGCGTGGTGCGGGGCAACTGGCAGGCCGGCGTCTCGCCCCTGATGGCGAAAAAACCGTGAGCGGGGCATTTGGTGCCCTTGCCTTCCGGGCGATGTGCTACAATCGGGCCCAGGGAAAGGCTACGGGGCCGTCTTCCGTGGCGGCTGCGGATATTCTTGTAGGTGACAGGTAGAATGCCGAGATTCCGACTCCAGACGCCGTCCGTTCGCCCCGGCTTGTTCCGTGCCCTGTGTGCCGGGGCCTTGCTGACGCTTGCGCTCGCCGGGTGCAGCGACGACGATCCCACCAGGATCACCCCGCAGCCCACCGGGATCTGGGTCGAGTCCCTGGTGCCCGATTACACGAGCCGCGCCATCTGGGGTCTGAGCTCCTCCCACTTCTTCGTGGTCGGGGAAAAGGGTTCCATCCGCCGCTATCTCGACGGCCGGTGGGACAGCTGGCAGTTCCGCTACTTCTACAACCTGCGCGGGGTCTGGGGAACCGCGGCCGACGACGTGTGGGCCGTTGGCGAGGGCGGGTCCTGCTACCGGTTCGACGGGGAGACCTGGCGGCCCCAGTACGTGGGTTCCTACGATGACCTGCAGGGGATCTGGGGCTCGGGCCCTGAGGACATTTTCGTGGTTGGCGACCGGGGAGTCATCCTGCACTTCGACGGCGACTCGTGGGCAACCATGGCCAGCGGCACCGAAAGCACGCTTTACGGCGTGTGGGGTTTCGCCCCGGACAACGTCTTCGCCGTGGGACGGGACGGGGTCATCCTGCACTACGACGGACAGACCTGGTCGGCCCAGGACTCTCCCACCGGCAACGCCCTGGACTGCGTCTGGGGGCTGACGCCCGACAACATCTACGCCGTGGGATCCCTGGGGACCATCGTCCATTACGACGGTGCGGCGTGGTCGAGCGAGAACAGCGGCACCATCGAGAGGTTGTGGAGCGTGCGCGGGATTCCCGGTCACCAGCCGGTGGCCGTGGGGGCGAGCGGCACCTACCTGACCCGGGACGGGGGTTCCTGGCAGGCCGAGACCATCGCCTCGGGACGGTACCTCTACGGCCTGTGGGACGACCGCGATAATGTCCTGCTGGTGGCAGGCTACGGCGGCCTGGTCATGAAGCTCACCGACCCGGCCTGGGAGATCCTCAATCAGGGCTGGACCCACTGGTTCAAGGGCATCTGGGCGCCGGACTGCGATCATGTCTTCGCCGTGGGCAAGGACGGGGTCGTGCTCCAGTCCGGACCGTCCGGCTGGCAGAACATCGCGCCGGTCATCCCGGATGTGGATTATGCGGCCGCCTGGGGTCCGAGCGCGGACGATTTCTTCGTCGTGGGCAGCGGGGGCGTCATCCTCCGCTACCGCAGCGGTCGTCCCTGGACGGTTTGGAACCTCCAGTCGGGCGTGAACCTGGAGGGTATCTGGGGCGCGTCCACACACAACGTGTTCGCCGTGGGAGCGGGCGGGGTCATCGTGCACTTCGACGGCCGCAGCTGGGAGACCATGGACAGCAACACGACCCTGTCCCTGGCCGCAGTTCACGGGCGCGGCCCTCTGGACGTCTACGCCGTGGGTCTGGGCGGGACCATCCTGCACTTCGACGGTATCGTGTGGTCGCCGCAGGAATCGGGCACCGACCAGGGACTGGAAAGCGTATGGTGCGCCGAGGAGGATGTCTTCGCCGTGGGCAGCGACGGCCTGATCCTGCACGGGGTTCCGGGAATTCTGGGGGACATGACCTGGTCGCCCCAGGTCAGCAACACCGTCTTTTCCCTCTTCGACGTGAACGGGGCGCCGGACGGAACCATCTACGCCGCCGGTTACAGCGGCACGATCCTGCGCTATGACGGCGCCCAATGGGAGATCATGGACACCGGTCATTTCGACCGTCTCAATTCCATCGCCATCGATCCCTGCGACCGGTTGTACACGGCCGGCCTGTGGGGATTGATCCTGGAATACCAACCCTGAGGTTCCCTCGGGGTCAGCATCAATCAGCAAGGAGTGGACATGGGAAAACTGGAAAAGTTGAAGCCTGCAGCCGTCTGGAAGGTGTTCGAACTGCTCAGCAGCGTGCCGCGCTGTTCAGGAAACGAGAAGGGTGTCATGACGGCCCTGAAGAAGTGGGCCGACGAGCGCAACCTGGCCTGGAAGGAGGACGAGGTCGGCAACCTGCTGGTAATCATCCCGGCCACCAAGGGCCTGGAGAAGGCGGCGCCCGTGCTGATCCAGGGACACGTGGATATGGTCTGCGAGAAGAATGCGGCCACGAAGCACGATTTCACCACCGACCCCATCAAGCTGCAGGTCAAAGGCGACTGGGTGACCGCCGACGGCACCACCCTGGGCGCGGACAACGGGATCGGGGTGGCCATGGGGCTGGCCCTGGCCGATGACCCCTCGGTGCCCCACGGCCCCGTGGAGGTCCTGCTGACCGTGGACGAGGAGCGGGGCCTGACGGGCGCCGCCGGCGTCAAGCCGGGTTTCTTCAGCGCCAGGCGCATGATCAACCTGGACTCCGAGGAGGACGACGCCATCTTCGTGGGCTGCGCCGGGGGGCGCGATACGGTTTTCACCCTGAAGAACCGCACCACTCGTTCGCCCAAGGACAGCACCGGCCGCAAGGTGACCATCGGCGGCCTGAAGGGCGGCCATTCGGGCCTGGATATCGGCACGGGACGGGGCAACGCCATCAAGATCCTGACCCGGGCCCTGTGGGTCGCCGGGCAGGTCATGGATGTCCGCCTGGTGGAAATCGGCGGCGGCAGCATGCGCAACGCCATTCCCCGCGAGGCCGAGGCCAAGGTCGTCATCGATCGTGCGCAGGGCCGCAGGTTCAAGCAGATCGT
>CAYPVD010000046.1:0-6933 GCA_964414055.1 uncultured Fibrobacteraceae bacterium | reverse complement strand
GCACCATCGCCTATGCCTACGACGCCGCCGGGCAGCTCGTGGGCGTGGACGACGGTTTCACCTGGCAGGTCGCCACGGTCAAGGCCCCGCGCTGCTTCGGCCTGGCCAACAGCCGCACGGTCCTGGACCTCATGGCCGCCATTCCCAACGGGGTCATGGCCATGAGCCGCGACATCGAGGGTCTGGTGGAGACCAGCACCAACCTGGGCGTGGTCAGGACCGAGGGTTCGCGGGTGCAGCTTGTCTGCTGCAGCCGCTCCTCGGTGATGAGCGCGCTGGCCGGGCTGGTGGAGCAGCACGCCGCCCTGGGCCGGTTGGCCGGCGCCGACGTCGAACAGCCCGAGGGTTATCCCGGCTGGCAGCCCAACCTCAAGTCCCCGCTGCTGCAGGTGGTCAAGAAGGAGTACAGGAAGGCCTTCGGCAAGGACGCCGGGTTGCTGGCCATCCACGCCGGTCTGGAATGCGGTCTGCTGACCGAGAAGTACCCCGACCTGGACATCGTGTCGTTCGGGCCCAACATCAAGGGTGCCCATTCGCCCGATGAGAAGGTGCAGATCAGCTCGGTCCAGAAGATCTGGAAGCTGTTCGCCGCCACCCTCAAGGATATGGCGAAAAGCTAAAAAATCATCCGAAAACGGGTTGGACCGGGTCCCTGCGGGGTCCCGGTTCATTTTTTCGGGTCCAGACCTTGTCCCCAGGTTATCCCCAAGCAGAACGCCGGGAGGGGGAGAGGAAAAGCCGACCCCACAAGTCCTTAACTCTCTGCTTTCCCAGTCACTTCAATAATTGTCAGCATATTGCAAAATCTTACCGGCCAACACGGGTCCGGTATTATCCCCCGTGATGATCCGGCAGCCTTTTCCCGGTGGGATCGCCCGTTTTCCATGAATTGCGGTCTGATGGCGGGAAAATCGATTTTCATCCCCCGAGCACTCCGATGAATTCCCCTGTTGCCTCCTGCGGTCCTCTGCACCATCATTCTGCCAGGCAACCAGTTCCCGACCTCGGGAGACGAAAGACGGAGGTGACATGACCGGCACGCAAAAGATCGGGGAAGCCGGCAAGCGCGGACCCAGGGTCCGATCCGATTGCTGGATCCAGGTGGAGCTTCGCGACCAGGGGGGCATCGAGGTTTCCCTGCAGAGCAAGGTCGCCGGCATGTACGGCAAGTCCATGGAGGAACTGCTGCGGCAGGGCTGTAAGACCATGGGCCTCGGCCATGCTGCGGTGACGGTCCAGGACCAGGGGGCCCTGCCGTTCGTGCTGGCCGCCCGTCTGGAAACCGCCGTGCGCCGGGCCGGTCACGACCCGGCCGCTCCGTTCCTGTTGCCCATGTCCGGGCATTGCCGCTATACCAGCCGGCCCGACCGCATGCGTCGCAGCCGTCTCTACCTGCCGGGCAACGAGCCCAAGTTCTATCCCAACGCCGGCCTGCACGGGCCCGACGGGGTGATCCTGGACCTGGAGGATTCGGTGGCGCCGGCCGAGAAGGATGCCGCCCGCTGCCTGGTGCGCAACGCCCTGCGCGCGGTGGATTTCTACGGCAGCGAGCGCATGGTGCGCATCAACCAGGGCGAGCGGGGCATGGAGGATCTGGACTGGATCATCCCCCACAACGTCCATCTGGTGCTCATCCCCAAGGTGGAGGATCCCGGGCAGGTCAAGGACGTCGCGGAGCGCATCGAAGAGGTCGCGAGGGACGTCGGACATGATCAGCCGGTGTTCCTGATGCCCATCATCGAGTCGGCCCTGGGGGCGTGGAAGGCCTACGAGATCGCCGCCGCCAGCGAGCGCGTGGTGGCCCTGGCCATCGGCCTGGAGGACTACACCGCCGACATCGGCACCCAGCGCACCCTAGAGGGCACCGAATCGTTCTGGGCCCGGTGCCAGGTCGTCAACGGAGCCAAGGCCGCCGGCGTCCAGCCCATCGACACGGTTTTCAGCGACGTGAACGACATGGAAGGGCTGCGCGCCTCGGTGCGCGAGGCCAAGGGGCTGGGCTTCGTGGGCAAGGGCTGCATCCATCCGCGCCAGATCGCCGAGGTGCACCGCGCCATGGCCCCGGACGATGAGGAGGTCGCCAAGGCCCGGCGCATCGTGCTGGCCTTCGAGGAGGCCGAGCGCAAGGGATTGGGCGTGGTGAGCTTGGGCAGCAAGATGATCGACGCGCCGGTGGTCAAGCGGGCCCAGACCACCGTTGCCATGGCCCTGGAACTGGGGTTGCTGGATGAGGACTGGCGGGACGCCGTGAAGGAGGGCCGATGATGAGCAAGCTGACCGAGAACGCCGCCGGCCGGCTGGTGCCCGCCGAGATCAACGGGCAGGAAGCGGTTCCGTATCAGGGTGTCGGCAAGTATCGCCCCACGGGGCGCAAGGCCTGTCCCCGCATCTCCACCTGCAACGACTTTCCCCTGGACGGGAACAAGGTCACCGAGTCCCTGGTCCAGGCCCTGCGCAATGCGGGCCTGCGCGACGGCATGACCATCTCCACCCACCATCACCTGCGCAACGGCGACTACGTGGCCAACGCCGTGTTCGATGCGGCGGCCGAGCTGGGCGTCAAGGACCTGCGCTGGTTCCCGTCGGCCAGTTTCCCCGTGCACGAGCCGCAGATCGCGCACATGGAAAGCGGCGTCATCCATCACATCGAGGGCTCCATGAACGGCCCGCTGGGCGATTACTGCTCGCGCGGGAAGATGCGGGGCATGGCCGTGCTGCGCAGTCACGGGGGCCGCTACCAGGCGGTCCAGGACGGCGAGGTGCACATCGACATCGCGGTGATCGCCGCGCCCACGGCCGACGAGTTCGGCAACGCCACCGGCGACCGCGGGCCCACCGCCTGCGGCCTGCTGGGCTTCGCCCTGGCCGACAGCGAGTACGCCGACCACGTGATCGTGGTCACGGACAACCTGGTGCCCTTCCCTTGCATCCCCTGGCAGATCCAGGGCAACAACGTGGACCAGGTGGTGGTCATGGATTCCATCGGCGACGCGAGCAAGATCGTCAGCGGCACCACGCGCATCACCAAGTCGCCCGACCGCCTGCTCATCGCCGAGCTGACGGCTCGTTTCTGCGACGAGGCGGGCATCATCACCGACGGCTTCAGCTTCCAGGCCGGAGCCGGCGGCACTTCCCTGGCGTTTGCCATCTTCCTGCGCGACATGATGCGCGAGCGCAACATCAAGGCCCGCTTCGTGCGCGGGGGGTCCAACAAGTACCTGGTGGACATGCTCGAGGAGGGTCTGACCGACTACATTCTCGACGGCCAGACCTTCGACCTGGACGGGGTGCGCTCCATGCGCGAGAACCCCGGCCACGTGAACACCTCGCCCTTTACCAGCTACAACTGGCACGGCAAGGGCAACTTCGCCGGCATGCTGGACGTGGTGGTCCTGGGCGCCACCGAGGTCGATGTGGACTTCAACGCCAACGTGGTCACCCATTCGGACGGTCGCCTGCTGCACGGCATCGGCGGCTGGCAGAACTGCCTGTTCAGCAAGTGCACCATCCTGCCCATCCCCAGCTTCCGCGACCGCATCCCGGTGCTGGTGGACCGGGTCACGACCCTGTGCGGCCCCGGCGAGCTCATCGACGTGATCGTCACCGAGCGCGGCATCGCCATCAATCCCCAGCGGCGGGATCTCATCGAGCAGCTTGAGGGCTCCAGCCTGCCCATCCGTCCCATCGCCGAGATCAAGGCCGAGGTGGAGGAGATCACGGGCGGCAAGCCGCAGCAGCCGGAGTTCGGCGAGAAGGTGGTGGCGGCCATCAAGTGGGTGGACGGCACGGTCATCGACTGCGTGCACCAGACCGGGGGATGATCCCCGTCCGTTGGGCTCGATGTCATGGCCGACACGGCGGCATTGTTCCCTGGTGATGTGATGTTCCGGCTGACTTGCTCAGCGCAAAACCCGGCTCGATAGCCGGGTTTTGCTCGTCGCTACGCTCCGATTCGCCGTCAGCCGGAACATCACACCCCCAGGGAACAACCTCGGATGCCGGTATTTGCTCAATTCCCCGGACGGTGATCATCCCCTGGTCAGGTGCACCCTGGCGCTGATCCGGCACTTGTCTTCCCGCGGCGAAAAAGCGCCCGGATAAGGTGGTGGGTTTCCCCATTTTCAACTATCTTAAACGGGATTGATTCCTGATTATTAGAAGGAGGTCATCATGGCGAAACTCAAGGACGGATGCGTGAAGCCGGCGGGAGGCCCCGTGTCGCCCGCCACCGAGGACGTATCCGCAACGGGATCCGGGGAAACAACCAGGGAGGTAAAGATGCAAGCCAGAGTGGGCCACGAGGCCATCGATTTCGAGGCCAATGCCTATATCGAAGGCAAGGGTTTCGAGCCGGTCAAGTTGTCGGACTACAAGGGCAAGTGGATCGTGCTCTGCTTCTATCCGGGCGATTTCACCTTCGTCTGACCCACCGAACTGGCTGCGGTCGCAGCCCTCAATGATGAATTTGAAAAGCTGGGTGTCCAGGTGCTGTCAGCGAGCACCGACAGCCGCTTCGTCCACAAGGTGTGGCAGGCCGAGGAACTGGCCAAGATGGTGGACGGAGGGGTTCCGTTCCCCATGCTGGAAGATGCGGGCGGACGGATCGGAACGGCCTACGGGGTGTACGAGGAAGCCGCCGGGGTGGATATCCGGGGCCGCTTCATCATCGATCCCGATTTCGTCGTCCGGGCAATGGAAGTGCTGACCCCCGAAGTGGGCCGCAATCCCCAGGAGCTGATCCGCCAGATCAAGGCTTTCCAGCACGTGGCCGCCACGGGCGAGGTGACCCCCTCGGGCTGGGAGCCGGGCGACAAGACCCTGGATCCGGGTCCGGACCTGGTCGGCAAGGTATGGGAAGCCTGGAAGCCATGACGGTCGATATTCCCGCCGACTTTATCAGAGCGGAGCCCGGCCCTTCAGGGTCGGGCTCCGCTCCGGGCACAAGGAAGGACAACCTTCCTCCGGGGCCGGGACCGAAATCGCTTCCCCGCCACCGCAGGGATGATATATGGTGGTGAACCCCACCACCAGACGGCCCCCTGGAGGGAGAACCCATGATCAACCGATGTTCCGGTTTCCTGTTGTCCACGCTGTTCCTGGCAGCGGGCGCAGTTGTACTGACCGCCTGCAACGACGACAGCGTCGTTGGCCCGGAAAACCCGGCCCCAACCATGGACAATATATGGCCCCATGCCGATGGCAACGCCTGGATCTATGATCTGGCCGTACGGAGCTTTGCCGGCGATCCGGATGCTGTCTTCCCTGCGGACGGATCGATGCCGCCGTTGCCGACCATGGAAGAACTCCACGCGGCCATGGACCAGGACATCGCTTTCGAGGCGCGTGGTCAGAGCGACGGACTTTACCGCATGGCCTTCGAAGGTGACATCACCACTGAATCCGGGGTCACGGCCCAGCACTTGACCGAGGAGTTGTTCCTGCCCGTCGAGGGGCTCAGGCGGGTGTCTTCGCACGAGGACCGGTTGCTTGGCCGCATCCTGGCCGCACGGCCCGACCTGCGCGGCAGGGTTGCCTGCAAGGATATCGGTGATGAGCTCAAGGCGCCCATTCTCCTGGGTGGTTATGCCTTCGAAGCCACGGCTGATGGTATCTACAGCTACGGCGACGTGGATCAGGATCACAGCTGGACCTACCTCGAGGGCGACCTCACGGTGGGATCGGAGTTCTCCATCCAGCTCTTGTCCGCCTTTACGGACGACCTGTTCCTGTACGGCCGCATCTGGAATGTCGGGGATTACACGGTTGGCGGGATGACCTATGCCAACTGCGTGGAATGCTTCTACCTGGTGGATCTGGGCGTAACGCCCGTGGTGGACGAATTTGGTATGCCCCTTGGGAACATACGTGCCTACATTTTCGGGTCGGTGTATTTCGCTCCGGACATCGGTCCGGTGTATTGCCACGAGAAATCCCACACGGTCATGATGGGGTTCCCGGCCGGGGAAGCTGTGATCATGGAATATGAAGCCGCCCTGACGGGAGGGCTTCAGATCCGGGAGTGATGTCGGTGTGCACTTCTGCCTTTTCACCGGACACCGTCCACCGGGATTCCTGATGCGCAGGCTGGTCGACGCCATGGCCTGGGGCGGTGTGGTGGTCTTTCTCGTCTGGACCATGCGACCCCTGCTGGGCCTCTGGTCCGGATCCGTGCTGGGGC
This sequence comes from uncultured Fibrobacteraceae bacterium, assembly GCA_964414055.1. Lineage (GTDB taxonomy): Bacteria > Krumholzibacteriota > Krumholzibacteriia > LZORAL124-64-63 > LZORAL124-64-63 > JAHJTW01. The sequence goes on along the minus strand of CAYPVD010000046.1, from coordinate 755 downwards.
CTTTCGGCGGCATCGATCCCATGCTGCAGCTGGGAATCCTGCAATGGTCGGCTGCCCACTGGTGGCAGCCGCAGGTGTGGCTTGATCTGCCCATTTTCTTCCCCCTGCACGACATGCTGGGCTGCATGGATTCCCTGCTGGGCCAGGCCTGGCTGGTCTGGCCCGTACACCTGCTCTTTCAACCCTCCGCCGCGGCGCAGTACAACCTCGCCTTTTTGGGCACTCTGATCCTGGCCGCCGCGGGCATGGCGGTCCTGTGGCGGGTTGCCGGGGGCCGCTGGACGGGAGCCGGGATCGCCGCCCTGGCCCTGGTGGGGGCGCCTTACACCACTGCCCAGCTCGGTCATCTCAATCAGCTGCCGCCGCCGTTCGTGCTGTTCTGCCTGGCCGCGGTCCTGGCGGCCCTGAAGCGGCAGGATGCCGGTCGCCGGGCATGGCCGATGTGGTGGCTGGTCGGCCTGTGCTTCGTTCTGCAGGCCGCCTGGGGCTGGTACGGGTTCGCCTACGCGCTGATCGGAACGGTGGTCCTGAAGGCGGTCTGGCTGGTGCGACGGGTGCGCGGCGGGAAGGGTATGACACGCGGTATCATGGCGACCCTGCGCGCGGCCTGGTTGCCCGCCATGATCACGGTGGTGGCGGTGTACGCCCTGGCCCAGCCCCAACTCCGGCTGGGGCGCCGGTATCCGGAATTCTCCCGCAGCGAAACCGAGGTCCGCCTGGGCCGGCAGGAAGAAGGAATCGAACGGTTCGGATCC